>JAYUKJ010000886.1:0-7574 GCA_043764555.1 Saprospiraceae bacterium | reverse complement strand
TCTAATTTGAGCAAAAACGCCAAGCCGCCGACGATAAAACCCAATCCGCAGTACAAAAGCGCGTCGTCGATGCCGCTTTTAAAATGCTTCGATTGTATCATCAATTCTAAGCCGACGAAGCAGCCGACGCCGACAAATAAGGCGTTGTAACCCAGTCCATTTTCCGAAAATCCCATCAAGGCAAACAGTCCAAAGACTGAAAAAACAACAATTGAACAAAAGATGAACAAACCGACGCGTATAAAGACGTTGGGCGTGTAGAAAGCCGTCAAATAATGCCTCTGTATTGCGCTTAATTTGTCCGTTGATATGAAGTTTTTCTGTTGCCAATCGGCGGCTTTTTCCGTTATGATGAGCGCCTCTAAATCGGTGGTGTTGTAAGCAATTAATTGTTTCATTTTATTTATCTTTTTAATAGGTTTTTATAATTAGAGAACAAGGCAATGATGCCGCCGCAAGAAGCGATAAAATACAAATAATAGATAGTTGGGTCGATATTTATGCGACTTAAAGTCTTGATAATCAAGTAAGTAAAGGCAATGTAGCCGTAAATGATGGCGCACAGAAAGAAGTAGAAAGACGTGGTTTTTCGGGCGTACCAAATCCATGAAATGACGCCTAAAACGATTAAAGGAACGCATAAAACGAGGTTGTCAAAATTGAATAAAGCGGTCAAACTGCTGATGAAAAATAGGTGAATACCGAAATTAAAGTACGTGAAAGCGAAGTGTTTTTTGACGTTTTTCGACGTGCTGATTAAGCCAATTAACGACAGCAAAATGCCCAACAAAATGCCCGTGTAAACGAGCGTTGGGTTGCTAAAATCGTTTTGATTGAGGACATCAAAAGGCGTTATTTTTAAGCCCAACCACGTGCCAAGCGCCACAATCCCCAAAGACAAAGCGCCGCGGTGGTCGAAATAATACGCCACGGGAAAAAATAAAAGAATCGGAATAAACGTCGCCAAAGCGTACTGTGTGCCGAAAACATTGTATTGAAATTGTAGGTAGCCTTCGACGATTAAAAACGTCAAACAACCCAATAAAAGGGCATAATCGAAGTAAAGCGTCGGACTTTTGACTTCCTCCAACGAAAACGGTAGGGTAGTGCGGGCGGCGTAAAAAAAGCACGCGGCGCAAAGGAGGCTGATTAAAGCGATGATAACGACGTGTCCGATGGTGTCGATGTTTTGATAAATCAAATAGCCGAGACCGACGTTGAGCAGAATAACGCCCAGATAAAGCAGCGTTTTTAGTTCCCAATGTACGAAAAAAGGCGCGTTCAATTCGGCATTTTTGAGCGTTGTCGCTTCTTCCGAGTTCATGAGTTCGGCCGATTTGAGCTGGTTTAAAATGTGGTTGAGCATTGTTTTTTCTGATTAAATTAAGGATGAAATGTAATTATTTGCGTAGCACGACCCTAAAGCAGCGTTACTTTTGATGGACAAAACTAAACGAAGATTGGACAAATTTTTAAAAATTGCGCAATCTGTGGTACATTTATGCCAAAATTAATTTGACACGTTATGATAACTTTTCAACCATTAAAACGACTTACACCCGCTGAATTGCTCGAATTCAGTCAACTTAACCGTGAATTGCAATGCGAAATCAACGCGAACGGCACGATGTCTTTGCGCTTGCCGCCGCGTCCGCGCTACGTGACGGCGACGGCGACAATTGCGCGGGTTTTGTCGGAATGGAATGGGGTAGGCGGCGAAGAAAAAGGAACGATTTTGACCACCCGCACGGGTTTTGTGTTGCGCAACGGTGCCGTTCGACATCCCGCTTTGGCGTGGATAAAATCGTACAAAATGGCGGCGCAAACCGACCACTTAATTGAGCAAACGCCCGATTTTTTCGTCGAATTTTTGACCACTTCCGAAAGCCTCGCGGTCGCGCGGGGACGGATGGATGAGTATATTTTGAATGGCGCTAAATTGGGTTGGTTGCTGGATTTGGACAACGAAATGGCCTATGTTTTTGGTCAAAATTTTGACAACCACATCGGTGATTTTAATCAAAAAATAGCGGGCAATGAGGTGTTGAAAGGCTTCGAGTTTAACTTGTTGGCGCTGCTGAAAACGCGGTAGTTTTTATTTTTTTAGAATTAGACTTTTTTGTGGGTTCCTGCTGAATGACAAAAAAAAAGACCCCTCAGTATAAAAGTCGTGTTTAGCTCGTTTTGAGCAGAAAACGACTTTTATACTGAGGGGTCTCTTTTTTTATACTTTTACTTTTTATAAACTTCGTTGGCACAGTAAAGTGCCGTTTTGTTGTAGTCAATCAGTTCTGATTGATAGTGTGGGTGTAAACCTTTCGCATTTTCCAATAAAATTTCATTACAAAAAGTTTAAAGATTACTGAAATGGGCGTCTTTATTTAAAAAACATTTTAATCAATGCTTTTCCTCCTTTTTTCCCTCCTTTGAATGGTCGTGACCGTCGCCGTCTTTGTGGGCAATTGCCATCAAGTCCATTTTGCAAGTTGGACATTTCCCCGCCACATCAAATACTTTCCCATTATCACATTTCATCGGGCAGATAAATTCGGCTTTGGCAATGGCCTCCGTTTTTACCGTTTCGACGGCTTTTTCTGCTTGTTTTGTGGCCGTTTCGGGCGCATTGCCGCCGCAAGCAGTGAAGAAAAGACTTGCCGTGAAGACGGCAAAAAATGCATTTTTCATTGTTAAAAGTTTAAAAATTATCAAAAAAAGCGTTTTATACTGAGGGGTCCTATTTTAACGTACCATCGCCGCCACATTCCGACATCTGCGAATGCGGTGGCAAATATTCAACAATATTTCTTTATCTTTGCTTACGCAACGAGATTTTAAACCTTTTACGCGCCAACGGATTGAGTGCATAACAAATTGTCTTTTAGGCTTCAACTTTCCAAAAGTTAAAAACTTTTGGAAAGCTATTTCACGATAAAAGGTGAATTTGTTATGCACTCCCGTTTTTAAAACCATAAACCCATGTCCACCGAAAAAATCTATTCCCGCGCTTATCGCCTCCGCAAAGCCTATTGGACCACAACCGTCGTGCTGTTTAGCTACGCGCGGATGTGGCTGCTCAAAAAAATATTCGGGCAAGCGTGGTACAACCGCCGCATTCAAGCCTTGCACATCCGCAACGCAGAACGCGTGCGCGACGCCATTTTAGAACTCAAAGGCTTGTTCATCAAGCTCGGTCAAATCCTGTCTATCCTCGCCAATTTTCTGCCCGAAGCCTTCAAACAACCTTTAGAATCGTTGCAAGACCAAATTCCGCCGCGTCCGATGTCGTCCGTCCGCGCGCGCATCCTGCGGGAATTGGGCAAACCGATTGAAGATATTTTTCCGCACTTTGACGAAAATGCCCTTGCCGCGGCTTCCATCGGCCAAGTGCATCGGGCGCGTTTGCCCGACGGAACGGAAGTGGTTGTGAAAATACAACACGCGGATATTGAATTGGTTGCGGCGGTGGATTTAGAGATTATCCAGCGTTTGACGCGCCTCGCCGCTTGGTTCTACGACATCAAAGGCATGGACTATCTCTACACTCAAATCCGAAAAATGATTGAAGAAGAGCTTGATTTCACGCGGGAAGCCGACTCGATGGAACGCATCGGCGCCAATCTTGCGGAAGAAACGGGCATTGTGGTGCCAACCGTTCACCGCGCTTTTTCGACTCAGAAAGTTATGACATCCACTTGGCACGACGGCGTTAAAATCTCGAATTTGGCACAACTCGACGCGGGACACATCAACCGTCGCGACTTGGCAAGCTGCCTGCTGCGCGCCTATTCTCGAATGTTGTTCAAAGACGGTTTCTACCACGCCGACCCGCATCCAGGCAATATTTTGGTCGAAAAAACGGGCAGAATCGTGTTGCTCGATTTTGGCGCCGTTGCCGCATTGAGCAGCGAACTGCGCGAAGGCATTCCGCAACTCATCGAAGCGGCCGTTAGAAACGACACGGCAGCAATGATTAAAGCGTTTGACAAAATGGGGTTTTTGGTTCAAGGACGCGTCGCGGAACGGATGGCGGAAAAAATGCTCATTGCCGTCCGCAATTTTCTCCAAAATGAAGTGCAAATGGAAGGTTTAGACCTGAAAAGTATCAAAGTCAATCCGTTTAACAACAGCCTCACGCAGTTGGTGCAAGACATCGGTCTCACGGGCGTCGCAAGCACCGTGCAAGTGCCTAAAGATTACGTGCTTTTGAGTCGAATGCTCACACTTTTGCTCGGATTGAGCGCCACACTCGACCCGACGCTCAACCCTTTAGACATCATTCGCCCGTTTGCGCAGCAATACGTTTTGAAAAACGAAAGCACTTTCTCATTCGTCAACAAATTGCTCCGCCGAACGCTCACAACGACGCTTGGATTGCCCGAAGAACTAAGTCAAGTTTTGCAATCCATTAAAAAAGGCGAAATTGAAGTAAACAACGTGGATATTAGGGACGGCGCGCGGCTTTTGTACGCCGTCGGACAACAACTTGTCTTTACGTTGTTGCTCATTGCGGCGTCCGTTTTGGGTTTTCTGTTTCACAAAAATGGGGAAGAATCCGCAGCACGCGCGGCGTTTTGGCTCGGTTGCTTCTTTGCGTTTATGTTGTTTAAAGCCATGCGGCGCGGTAAGATTTGACCGTTTTCAAAGAGTTACTCAGCCTTTATCTTCACAAAACAGCGCGTAAATGCTTAAAAACAGGCTTTATACTGAGGGGTCTCTTTTGGGGGAAACCTAAGTCGAGAAGTTGCCATTGCACCAACCGTTTTAACCAACTCGAAAACTAACCGACTATTTTGTATGTTTATGCCGTGATATTTACTCCTAAGTGCTTTGACTAAATTATTTAGTAGAATATTTAAGTCCTTAAATTCTTCATAAATAATTGATTTTAAGTTAGTTACAACCTAACGCGGGTTTGAAACAGCAATATCAGCTTTGGCTTTTTCACGGCGGCGTAGCTGCCAAATCTCGGTAATATTTAAGTTTACTCAACGCTTTCCTATGCGGTGTAACCGCAAAACGGGCGGTTTCGCGGTTATACCACATAGTAATCGGGCGTGAAAGAACGCCAACGTAAAAACAGATAACTTAGACGCCTCTCATCGCATAGTTAAGCATAGGAGGTTTCACATAGGTTCGCATAGGATTTTACGTAAAAAAACTATGCGAACCTATGTGAAATCTCCTATGTCTAACTATGTGATTAAAAGTAGCCGTAAAAACATTCTTGTAAACTATTGATTATCAACGGTTTAAAAAGAGTCATATAGGAGGAAATTGGGCATTTGAGCTTTGTATTACCAAGATTTTGCGGCTACGCCGCAATCAGAAATACCAAAGCGGAAATTGCTGACATAACAACGATTCCTGTTTGTAATTGACTGGTTCTTGGTCGTTTGCAAATTTTTAATTCTCAATTTTTAATTTTTAATTTTTAATTTCCAAAGTTAAAATGTCCGTAAACATATTTTGGTTTCGCCGCGACCTTCGTCTAAACGACAATGCTGGTTTGTACAACGCTTTGAAGAGCGAAAATCCCGTTTTGCCCATCTTTATTTTCGATAAAAACATCTTAAATAAATTGGAAGACAGAAGCGACGCCCGCGTGACTTTTTTGCACGATACGGTGAGTGAATTGAAAGCGGAACTCAACAAATTGGGGTCTGATTTATTCGTTTTCTACGACGAACCCGCGAACGTTTTCAAGGCGTTGACGCAGCAGTTGTCCATCAAATCCGTATTTGCCAACCACGATTCCGAGCCTTACGCCTTGACGCGCGACGCCGCTGTCCAAACGGTTCTAACGGCGCAAGATGTTGATTTTCAAACGTTTAAAGACCACGTTGTTTTTGAAAAAAACGAAGTGACCAAAGACGACGGCTTGCCTTACACCGTCTTTACGCCGTATTCTAAAAAATGGAAAGCCAAGTTGATGAGCAACATGGTGATGCACAAGGACGCGTCCATTTCTTACTTTTTCAAGCCTTATCCGACCGAAGATTATTTCGCCAATTTCGCTTCGCAAACGCAGATTGAACAGCGTTTGTCGGACACCAAACGGCCAAAGTCCGACGCCGAAGGACCCCTCAGTATAAAACCGATTTTGAGCCTCGAAGACATGGATTTTAAGCGCTCAAACATCCCGATTCCTTCAAAAACCGTCGCTCGTGGCATCATCAAAGGTTACGATAAAACGCGCGATTTTCCAGCTCTGTCGCAAGGCACAAGCCGACTCGGCATCCATTTTAGATTTGGCACCATCTCCATCCGAGAAAAGGCTTTGGCGGCGTCAAATCTGAACGAAACTTACTTAAATGAGTTGATTTGGCGGGATTTCTACGCCCAAATTTTGCATCATTTTCCGCACATCGGCGCGGGAAAAGCCTTTAGAACGGAATATGACCGCATTGAATGGCGCCACGACGAAACTGATTTTAAGAATTGGTGCGACGGCAAAACGGGTTATCCGATGGTTGATGCGGGCATGCGCGAACTTAACCGAACGGGCATCATGCACAACCGCGTGCGGATGATTACGGCGAGTTTTTTGACCAAACATTTGATGCTCGATTGGCGGTGGGGCGAGGCGTATTTTGCGCAAAAATTGCTCGATTTCGACTTGGCATCCAACAACGGCGGCTGGCAATGGGCGTCGGGAAGCGGGACGGATGCCGCACCGTATTTTCGGATTTTCAACCCCGAGGCACAGCAAGTAAAATTTGATAAAGACTTCAAATACATCAAGTTTTGGGTGCCTGAATTCGGTACCGCCGCCTACGCAAAACCCATCGTTGACCATAAATTCGCGCGAGAACGCTGCTTGGCAACGTATGCTAAAGCGTTGAAAAAGGACAGTTAGTTGAACAAAGCCTAACTCCCCCTTTTGAGTTTTTTCATCCCTTCCAAAGAAAAAGCCTTGAACGGACGTTAAGTTGTCGCGTTCAAGGCTGATTCGGAAGATGGGTTTAAAATTGAAACCCCATAATATAAAACATCTGATGCAAAATCAAGTTGTTCGGCAGAGGTTGCTGCGGGGCGTAGGCTTCGTTCAACATAAGGTTGCCGTCGGCTACTCGCACGACTGCAGCCTTATTTTTTCCCTGCAGCCTTTTTTTTATTTTTTATTTTTCGTTGTCGCTCACGTCAAAACAGCTAAGTAGTTAGGCTAAGATAATCGACACAAACTTTCCAAAAGTTAAAAACTTTTGGAAAGTTGAACACATTGATAATCAACATTTTATAAGATTTTAAAAAATGTCGATTATTTTACGGTTACTACTTATTCATAGCCCCCTCAGTATTTTTCATTGTAATTGAATATTAACGCCCGTTGCTCTGACATCGGCAGGCTTTATGTCTAATTGTTTTATTTCTATCTCTTGAAAACCACCCGTTATAAATGTTCGTGCAGTATAAGATTTTATGATAATAGACGACTTGGAATAAATGGGTAAACTAAATGTGGTATCAAAAAGGCGCACCGAGTCTTTTGACCACTGAAAAAATGTGCGCGTCACTTTGCTCCGTTCGGTTGAACTGTGCCCTGTGTAAGTAAATAGATTCAACTGCCAAGGTGT
>JAYUKJ010000885.1:0-7604 GCA_043764555.1 Saprospiraceae bacterium | reverse complement strand
CGTCCCGTTAGCTAACGGGACGGCGCTTATACTGAGGGGTCTTAAAATGTGTTCTAAAATGTGAACTATTTGTGAAGGTTTCAAAGGATATTTGCCCCCATCAATTCAGATGGAGACGTCTATTTTAAACAACGACTAATATTTATGAGAATCATTACAATTCTGCTTTTTAGCCTGTTTATAACGGCGCATCTAACGGCGCAAAGCGACACAACTAAAAGTGTCAAAAGCCCTAATCGATTGAAAATCATCGCTTTACCCTTGGTTTTCTACACACCCGACACAAGGTTAGGCGTTGGTGCGGGCGGCTTATTGACCTTCAATTTCAAGTCGGATTCCATCGGAGCAAGGCGCAGCAGCGTAACCGTTGGCGCGGTTTACACGCAGTTGAACCAGTTGCTTCTCTATTTTCCGTTCCAATTGTTCCCCAAAAATCAGGCGTATTGGGTGAGTGGCGAAGTCGGTTATTTCCGCTATGTCTTCAATTTTTTTGGAACGGGAAACGACGTTGACCCACGCTATACCAAGCAATACGACATCGACCCTAAATATATTGAGAAATATTCAGCCATTTTTCCGCGCGTTCGACTCAATTTTGCCAAGAAAATTAAGCCTAATTTGTTCCTCGGCGTTCGCTACGCGTTTGATGATTTCACGTTCACTCAAAAAGACACCATTGGCATTTTGAAGGACAACCAACTGAGAGGCTCAAACGGTGGACGGGTTTCGGGCGTCGGTATTCAAACAAATTACGACAGCCGCGACCGCCTTTTCTTCCCAACAAAGGGTTGGGTTGCCGAAGCCTTCGTCTATACTGAGGGGTCCTATTCGGGCAGCGATTTTAGTTATCAACGTTTATCGGCCGATGTAAGTCATTATCAATCAATAGGTAAAAACGTTTTGGCACTCAACGCCGTTGCCGTTCTCTCGAATGGCGATGTGCCTTTCCATCAGATGCCTGTTATCGGCGGCACCAAGCGAATGCGTGGTTATTTTGAAGGCAAATACCGCGATAATAATTTGTTGATTCTGCAAGGCGAGTACCGTTTTCCGCTGTACAAGCGTTTTGGCGGCGTGGCTTTTGGTGGTTTTGGGCAAGTGTCCGATAAATTGGAGAACATCGCGTCGAACCCCATTCGCTACAATTTCGGAGCGGGACTGCGGTTCACTTTAGACCAAGCACAGCACATTAATATCCGCGCCGATTATGGCATTGGGTACAAATCAACTGGTTTTTATTTGACCGTTGGCGAAGCGTTTTAAAAGTAGAAAATCCACATTCAGATTTGACAACGTTTCAAGAAATTGCTAATCTCGTTCAGCTAACCACCGTTTAGCCGTCGCCAAAACGCGTTCTCGACTCGCCGCATTGACGTTCACGAGCCGAAAAGAGGACCCCTCAGTAAAAGCGCGAAAACGCCACTCAATTTGGTCGCTTGTCGCAAAACTGTCGGATTCAAACCACCAAACGGCGTAAATTTGGTCGGTATCGCGTTGCAAAACGCCGATGTAAACCGCCGTTTCGCCAATCATTGTGCGCTCAATTTTCTGAAATTCATAACCGCTGCCGCGCCAACAAATCATTGGACTGTGTTCGGTCGTGAAGCCGTGCGGCAGGTTTTTCAGGTAAATTAAGGTGCTGTCATTTTTGAGTTGCGTCACGCCGTTGTCCAAATTTTTGACATCAAAATCAGCCGTTGTTGCGGTGGACAAAACAAGATTTTGAGGCGGCTTTTTATTGAATTCAAGATAAATAGCGCGACTCGTTAGAAGGATGAAAACAAGGATAGAAATGACTAAAACGCGTGGATGTGCTTCATTTTCATCGTTTTCATCGTTTTCAAAGGTATTTTCACTCATTTTTTCTTTGGAAAAAAACGAAAAACGACTTGCAAATCCTATCAGAAAATACATTGGCACAACGCCATAAATCAAAAAAGACAGCAAGCCAATGACTTCATGACCAACCGTTTTCGGAGGAATTTCTAAGAGAATAACCGCCACAATGCGCGCGAGATTTGACAATAAATTGAAACTCAACGCGGCCGAAATGAGCGTCAAGACGCCGCTGTTTGTCGGCAGTTTCTCCATTTTTTTTGAGAAAAAACCAATGAAGAAATACGTTAAAATCAGTCCGATACTGAGCATATTCAAACCCATGCAAGCGGTGTCAATTTGCCATTCATCGCCGTTTGGCAAGCGAATAATGTTGCCAATTGCTTGAAAATTGCTTGAAATCGACGCCGATACTGAGGGGTCCTTTGGGAAATTGTTAGGCGTGATTTTCTTCAAAATATCCACCGCAAAAGCCGTTATTTTCAACCTTAAATCGAAGCTAAAAACATCGGTCAAATAGCTAAAAACGGGCGAAATTGTGAGCAACAACGCGGCGGGCAAAATGGATATTCTACCAATTTGACGGCTGTAAAACCACATCAATGAAGCAATTATTGCAAAATAAAACAGTGTATAACTTGTTGATATGCTTGCCAATATAAAAAATGGTGCCAGCCAAAAGACCGAATGCTCAGACTTTTTATATTCCGCAAAAAAAAGCGTTGGTAAGACAGCAACACCCAAAAAGAAAGTGGCATCAAACCGCAAGAAATGACGAAAAGCGACGGCTATTAAAACCGCATAGCCGACGAGCAAAACGTGGATGATTGTGGGTTTTATCACGGATATTTTAGCATTAAAATTTGAAAAAAGGGACCCCTCAGTATAAAAGCGTTTTTACGCATAAAAACGTTGCCGCACCGCCCATAAAATCACGCCCGATGCCAAAATTATCAATAACCATTCGTGCGGCTCGGGTGCCGCACCCGCGTTTGTCAAAGACGCATTGCCGAGCGCGTTTTTTGATTTTTTGATGTTAAAACGGTCGTAATCGGCTTGCGTTTCCAAGACGATGAGGCTCGAAATCGGCGTAACAATGTGCGCTTTCTCTGCCAATCGAAGGGCATCCTTGAGGTCGAAATAATTGGTTTCGACGTCTTCCGTTTTTCTGTAAAAATGGCGTCCAACCGTTGCCAAAACCCTGTTGTAAGCAAACAATCTCAAAACATGGTCGGGCGCATTGCCACCGATTTTGTCGCCACCTTTTTCTTCCGAAATCAATACATTTGACGGTGCAATTGCCAATGTTTCATCGGATTCAAGATTTTTTAGAAACGTTTTTTCTTTCAAGATTTTAGTGATTTTTTCCACATCGCCATGGTCGGCAAGCGTTACGCGCATTTGCTTCAAAGCGTCCAAATAAGTCGTGGAACCAAGCGTAAATACGCGAATCTTGGGCATATTTGGCAATTTCTCCGACATTTCATTGGCAAATTCACTGCCTTTCAAATCCGTAAAACTGGGCGCAAACGGACGGTCATTCATCGAAATGACGAGCGCATTTGCGGGGTTTTGAATCCGATGAAATGGAAAAACGGAGAAATTTTGTTCTGCCAAATGCTTAAAAATCTCTGCTCGGTTTTGCTCCGTCAAAGCTGTCATTTTACCATCAGAGAAAGCAAAAACGGGCTTATTTTTAACCAATTGCCAAATATTTTCCGCGTCTTTTGACCACGCGGCATTGAGGTCAAGATAAATTTCCGAAGGGGCAAAAGGGGCGTAATTCGTCTCAGAAGTACCCATTTCGTGAATGCGGTACGTCTTGTTTTGGAACGAAAAAAAGGATTCAGAAAGCGGCGTCAAAGCGGTTGCGAATGACAAATCGGCATCGTAAGTTGTTGATAATGAATGACTTTTATCATTTTTCTGAAATTTAGCATGACTCTCAAAAGCGTCAACCCCCGTCAAAGAAATCTTATGTGAAGCCTTATTTGTCGGCAAACCTTCAAGCGTTGGCATTCTGTAAAATAATTTGTCCGACGACACTTCCAAAGGCGTTGTGAAGCCAATTTTTACCCGCCGCGCCTCCATCGGCGTACACGGAAATACGCGCACCGACACCGCGTTGCCTTCCTGCCAATGAACGACTGAAGGGTCCCGACTTTCGCGCCCCACGATGGTTTCGTAAGCGTTTGCTGCTTTTTCCTGCGTCGTCAAAAGTCCTTCGCGTTCAACGCCGTTGACCCACAAAGACAGCGACGAAACGACACCGCCCTCAGGCAATCGGAAAGTCAAAATAGCTTCCTCCATTGCCCATGCACTTTTGTTAACTTGCGTGTTTTCAATGGTTAACACTTGCTCAGTGTATGCCAATCGTTGAGGCGTGTGGATATCAATTGACGTTTCGACCGTTCCTAATTTCAAATTATCACCCGTCCAAAGGCGCCGTTCAGCGGCGTTTTTAACGTCGAAAATGGCGCGCAAAGCATTGCCGCGTTCCGACTCGGACAGTTTAGGAAGCGGCTTCCAAAGGTTGGCAATCGTCACGAGCGGGTCGTGGAAACGGTCGTTGTTGGTTGGAAAAGATAGGAAATCGCCCTCGCCTCTGAGCCGCGAAATTTGGTTTGATTTCAACATTTTTTCCGTCAATACTGAGGGGGGTAAAACTTGAGCAACGCGCACCCACGACGGCAAAGGGTCGTTCGTTTTCGTAAATGCCGCGTTCGCTTTTTGAGCCATTGATGCCCAAAATCCAATAAATACCATGGACATAACGAGGCTAAAAGCGACGCCATAACCGAAGAATTTTGTGATTTTGGGCATAAAAACATGATTTTTCACGAGAAAACGCGTGATAAAAACGATTTTCAGTAAGGGTCCCCAAAGGTAAATTGTTAATCCGAAAAATACAATTCCGATGAAAGCAGCAGGAATCATCTGCAACAAAACGCTCATAAAAAAGAGGTCAAGTACGAAGCCGACACCCACTAAAAACAGCAGCGCCGCGACCACTTTTTCAGGCAACAAATCCCGAAAAGTCAAGCCGATTAAGGCGGCGGCCGACGCCACAATCACGACTTGTAGCCAATCCGTCGAAGGTGGAAAAATGCGCATATCGATGTTCAAAGTAAAACAGCCGATTTGCATCAAAACGACGGCAACGATGAGGTAATTCAAGCGCGTCGGAAACGTGCCTGTTTCCGCTTTTTTGCTAAAGGCGGACAGCGCAAAAAAGACGATAACGGAAGCGTGTGTTACCCAAAAAACGCCGCCTGAAAATATATCAAAACGAGACAAATGCGTCCTCCCAAAGATGAGAAGCGCGGCGGCAACGGCAACAAAGCCAGTAATCATTTTGCCATTTTTGAGCGGATTGAACGGCAATTGAGGTTCAAACGTCGGCTCAATCGGTTGATTATCAACGTATTGAGCGGTGGAGACGACAGGTTTAAGTTCTTCCATGAATTAAAGTTTTTTTTTGAAAACGTGAACAGAACGAGCTTATTTTAAACGGAGGCTAATTTAAGCGCGAAGATAAAATAAAGAACTTTGAAATTCAAAGTTTATTTTCAAACATTCTCAAACTTTAACTAAAAAGGCGGCACTGTGGCGCAACTTTAAGTCGCGTTACGCTGAAAAGGCAATGTGGCGCGACTTTAAAGTCGCGCTAAATCAAAAAATGCCTTGCAAAACCGACGTTTGCAAGGCATTTTAGCATTTATACTGAGGGGTCTTCTTTTTTTTTAATCACGATAAAAACGCCGCAATCCGCTTCGATTTCACAACTTGAAGTGGCACGTTTTCCACAATATTGAGCGGCAAACAGATAAAAAACGTCGTGCCTTTGTCTTCTTCAGATTCAAACCAAATGCGTCCGCCGTACTTTTCAACAATCTGTTTGCAAATCGCCAAGCCGATGCCCGTGCCTTCATATTGAGAAGTCCGATTAAGGCGTTGAAAAAGGCGGAAAATTTTGTTGCTGTATTCTGTTTTGATGCCAATGCCATTGTCTTTTAATGTCAACAAAAATTGCTCGTTTTTTATCTGTCCGTGCAGAGCAACGACGGGCGCAGCCGTTGAAAATTTCATGGCGTTTGACAACAAATTCTGAATGATTTGGGTCAAATGAATGCGGTTGATAAACAGCGAAGGCAAGACGCCACTTTGCGTGATTTCCGCGTTTTTTTCACCAATAATGCCATTTAGCAACACCCTTACATCCGTCAAAACGTCCGTTAAAGCCGTCGCTTCCGTCACAACAATAGGTTCATCCGACGCCAAAGTTGCGTATTCCAAAAGGGCCGACAAAAGATTTCCCATCCGTTCGACGCCGCCCGTCACGAAGTCCATGTACTCATTGGCTTCGGCGGGTAGTTGACTGACATAACGTTTTTGAATAATTTTTATAAAACTACTAATGCTCCGCAAAGGCTCTTTCAAATCGTGGGCGGACGCGTAGGCAAATTGGCGTAAAGTCTCGTTTGTGGTCTCCAAACGCTCATTTTGGCGCTCGATTTCAATTTTTTGTCGCAACAAATCCTTGTGCGCTTTTCTTTTTATGACCGCAATAACGATTAAACCAGTCGATAAAACCAACAATAAAACGCCTACTGCAACAACCCAATTGCGCGTTTTTTGTCCCTTTAAAACGTCAATTTCACGCTCACTGCGTTCAATATTATTTTTAAATTGCGCTTCCGCCAAGTGTTGTCTGCGCTCGTTGGCAATCAAAGAATCACTAAAAACGTTGGCGGACAACAAATGCGCGTAAGCCTTGCTAATCAATTGTTTATGCTGATAAATTTCGGCTAATTTCCGATGCGCACGTTGCAAAATGCCAAGCATTTTATTTTTTTCGGCCATGAAAATGGCTTGTTCATAAGCCTTTATGGCGTCATTTTCACGATTGGTTTCCTGATAGAGACTGCCTTGAACGCTGTAAAAACTTGCGCGGTCTTGGTCGTCAAAATAATCTTTATATGACCAACAACGCTGCATGGAGGCTTCAGCTTTCGCGTAGTTTTTTTGCTTCAAATAAACGCTTTGCAAGTAATTTAATGAGCGAATTAAGTAGCGTTTATCGTCCAATTCTTCATAAATTTTTAAAGCCGCCGTGTGTTTCAGCAATGCTTCGTCGTACTTTTTCAAACCCGATAAAATGCTGCCATGCACGTTTAAAGCGCTGGCAATTCGATAAGGTTCTTTGCTCGCATCGGCAATTTTGTGCAATCGGTCAACGGTTTGCAGTGCCAAATCATAATGACCAAGTATGATATATATTTTAATAGTATTACCGAGTGAAACCGCTGCTTGCTCATTGTCACCAATCGATTCAGACGCACTGACGGATGTCAAACTTGCCTCAATACTTTTTTCAGCTTGCCCCGTTTTGTCGTACATTAAACCCAAATCGTTGTAAATCCACGCAATAAAATAGACATTTTTCAATTTTTCGGCTTGTGCTAAGGCAATTCTGTAAACCCCAAAAGCCGTCTCAAATTGATACGTTTGCGTACATATTCCCGCCCACTCAAGCGAAGCGTTGAGTTTGAGCGTATCGTCGGAATGGATTTGAGCAAGTTCAAAAGCTGTTTTGAAGTAGGTTGCGGCTTCATCGTATCGAACCCGTTTTTCATAAACTTGCCCAATCGCACTCAAGGCTTTCAACTTAAAATGGACGGAATTTAGCGCATTTGCTTGCGCCAAAGCGGTTTGCGCGTAAGTAACAGCGCGGGGAAAATCCTTATTGGCATACGT
The DNA here is from genome assembly GCA_043764555.1 of Saprospiraceae bacterium. Classification (GTDB taxonomy): domain Bacteria; phylum Bacteroidota; class Bacteroidia; order Chitinophagales; family Saprospiraceae; genus JAAFJT01. The sequence goes on along the minus strand of JAYUKJ010000885.1, from coordinate 11 downwards.
GTTAGCCGAGT
>JAYUKJ010000884.1:0-7605 GCA_043764555.1 Saprospiraceae bacterium | reverse complement strand
CGTCCATTTCGACTTGATTGTTGAAATCCAAGAACGACAGATAGCCTTTCGGGTAGTTCATAATAAACGTGTCGCCGATGGCAGAATAGGGCGTAATTATCTGTAAACCAAAGAGTTCCGTCTTGGCGGGCGTCACTTTTGCGTCGCCGACTGAGAGTTGCGTGAGCTTAAAACCGCTCGCTTCGTTGAAACTAATACCGTCAACGACGCCCGTATATTCTTCTTTTGTAAATAAAAAATTATGAATATAAGCATTCAAATCAGCCACCTGAAAATGGTCTAAATCGAGCAAAGAATCGGGAAAAAGGAGCTTTGGCGCGCGAAAAAAATTGTCCATTCTAAACTTCCCGTTTTCAATTGCGACCGCGCCGATGCTAAATCGGAAGGCTTTTTCAGGTTTTTGGGACTCTAAAACGGGTTTATACTGAGGGGTCCCTTTGGCGTCCGTTGCGGTCGAATCTTTGGGTTTTTGATTCACAAAACGCGGTGGGCGCGGCGGCATCGGTTTGCTGTTGGTCTCCTTTATTTTGAACGTTGGACTGTGGACTTCGAGGCTGCGCAAATCCATGATTTTGTTCGGCAAATTCATGATATTGGTGTGAATGTCGGCCGCAACTAATTGACAGTCAATGCGTTGTCCATGTACTTTGTCGTCTTTCGTAAAATCAATATCACGTAGGTGGATGCGCGCAAAACGCACGTCGGGCGTCGGTGGTGTCTTGCCTGATGGCGGTTTTGGCGGGTTGAAATAGTCAATTATAAATTGAAAATTATCGTCATATTGACCTTCGTCGCGGCGCCAGCGAAACGTCACATCGCCGAGTGCGACATAATCAAGCTGAACGATGCCCCAAGCTAAGTCCAAATAGTTGACGTCAACGCGTAAAGCACCGACGTTCAAAAGGGTGTCTTTGGGCGCGTTTTGGTTGCCAATGTAAAGGTTGCGAACGCTGAGTTCGTCGAGGAAATCGAGGCTAAAACCCTCGATTTTTACGGTCGTTTTGAGTTCTTTGGAGAGAAAAGTCGTGGTTTTTTCAATTATCCAATTTTGAACCGTTGGCACCCGTAAAGCCAAAGCAAGCAGGGTAAAAAGCAGGAGAATGGTCAACGCCGACCACCAAACGAAGCGAACGACGCGGCGCACAAACGACCGCTTTTTCGGCGGCGTAGGCGAAGCAACAACGGGCGTATTGTCTTCTTCGGGGTGTGGAATATGTGGCGTTGTCTCAGACATTTATCGTAGTCAATAGCGTTGCAAAGGCTTGATTTATAAGGTGTTGCGCTTTTTTATTATTCTAAAAAGCAATGGATTATTGCTCGTTTTAAAACCCAAAGTTACGCCTTTTAGTGCGTTGGTATGGTGTATTTAACAAATTTTTATTGAAAAAATGTGTTAAATTATTTATTGAAAGATTAGAATAAAAAAAAGTTAAGTAATACCTTTGGTTTAGGTAATAATTACTGAAAGACTAAAACAAAACCGCTATGACTAATTACGAAAAACGTCTTCGCCAACGCGATGAATTATTAAAACAGCAATTGACTGTATTTGTACTTTATGAAAAACTAATGGGACTCTCAAAACAACAATGGCAAATAGGCGTTGATAATATTCTTGATGAAAGAATTGCGATTAAAAAAATATTAGATAAACTGTCAAAATCCGATAATAATGATGACGAACAATAATTCACTTATTACTTTTGAAGAAATTTTAAAGCTCTTCGGGCAATTGGATAAACCCAAGGAATCTGCTTTATTTCACGAAAAATTCCCCGTTTTCATGTCCCAAAAATCGGAAGAGGATAGGCAATTCATTGGTACAATTATGCTGTCTTTGACGAGTGACAATGCCATTAAATTGATGCGCGATATGAGCCGAAGCGGACATACCGAAATGCTCGATAAGTTGGAACAGAAGCTGTTGGCTTTCAAAGAAAAATTTTCATAAGAAATTGAAATTATACATCATGTCAAGCAATTCAAATACGGTTATTTTTCCATTAGCTGTTTTAAAACCCGTAAAAGAACCGCCTCGCTACACGCTTGGTGCCTACTTGCAACGCGAAGAATACGCGAAAGAGCTAAACGAATACTATGACGGTATTATAATCAAATTACCAATGGCAAAAGGACCACATAATATCATTGTCGCCAATATGACGGCTGAATTGATTATTGCTTTTAGGCTCAATAATAAAGATTTCACAGTTATGGGAAGCCAGCAATTGGTCTATTTGCCCGACCTTAATTTCAGCCTGTATCCCGATGTTCTGACTGTGGCGGAGACCCCTCAGTATTGGGACCAAAATGAAGTGCTTTTGATAAATCCTTTGCTGATTGTTGAAGTTTTGTCGCGCAGTACCAAGAAGTACGACCAAAATGGTAAATTTGATGAATACAAAACGTTGCCGTCTTTCAAAGAATATGTCTTAATTAATCCCGATAAATGCCGCGTTGAAACCCGTTTTAGAGAAGCTCCGAATCTTTGGCGCGATACGGTTTATACCGATATGTCGGATGTAATTGATTTAAAATCAGTTGGTTGTACAATTAGTATGGATTTAATTTATAAAAAAATCACGTTTAAAAAATAGGAGAACGCCACGAAAAAAGCCGTCCATTTGATTTCTCAAATGGACGGCTTTTTTCGTGGCGTGACTTTAAAGTCGGGTTACTTTCAAAAAAAAGGACTCCTCAGTATAAACGCTATTCTAAGACGATTTTTCCGAATGGCGCGTGATTTTTTGAAGTCAATTCGTCGCGCTTTTTTCGTTAAAAATCTTTATCCAAATTGTAGGGAACCAAATGCGTTTTTATTAAAATACCATCTTCTATGTCATTCCCTTCTTTTACGTTTTCGTTTGTTATTTCAGATTCAACAAAAACGAGATATATAGCCGACGGTAAACTCAAACTTTTAGCGTATTTAGCCAGTTGTTTTTTGCCTTTTCTAAACTTGACAATATCGCTATAGACTTTTGCTTCCACCACAAATTCTCTGTCGGCAACATTGATTAATAAATCGGTTCGTCCGACGCCCGTGTGGGCTTCGATGTAAGTTTTGCCGTCCACCATACTCAAAAAGGCGGTCAAATAGGTTTCAAAACTATAGACCAAAGTCGCTTCTTTGAGCGTAATGTACTTTCCTTTCTGATTTTTTTCCCTGAAATAACGAAATTTGCGGCGCAAAGCGTACTTTTTATAGCCATCAATGACCATATCAATATTGAGTGAACCGTCGGTTAGAAAATAATCATCAATGTTGATTGTGCCGCCGATTCGCCCCGATTCGCCGTTGATATAAGGATAAAAAGCGGAATGTAAGCACTTGCGATACAGCGGTACGCGGAACGTTACATAGCCTTGTTTGTCATACGTAATGATACCATTAACGTACAAATCTTTAATCACTTCTCGATAAATCTGAAACGGAATTTTGGTTTCCGTAAACAATAAAGTTTCGATAAAAGCGCGGTGTTTTTCGCCTTTATTGATAATGTTCGAGACGTTTTTATCCAAGGCAAATTTCAGATATAAGTCTTCAACGTGTATGTAGTCAGCGTAATCTAAAATTGGCTTATTCGGTTGAAGGTCAACGAGTTGTGCGGCAAAACCATTGACAAGGCCTGGCTGATTTGCCGTAATGTCAATAATTTTTTGTTTTACTGCGCGGTCAAATAATTGACCCGTTTCGCGCTCATGTTGTGCCAATAATTCAAACGTTTCTTCGTCCGTAAAATAAGGCACATTCAAATTATCGGCAATGTTAAACGGACTGGCATTGTCTTTTACAACGCCGACAATATTGCTAACGCCGACTAAAATGACGGATTTTAAACAGTGATTTTCACGCGAGTGGTAGGCGTTGCGGATGGTATGAAGGACGCTATTAAAATATTGAGCGTTGATACCTTCCACTTCGTCAATAATCAACACACATTTTTCATTTTTGATACGCTCAATTTGCTCAAACACCTCGTTAATATTATTTTCTTCAAAAGAAGTTCCCCACTGTTCGGTGAGTGCATTGTTTAATCGAATGAGCAAATCTTTGAGGCTGCCTTCTTTAAAACTTTCAAAATTGACGTGACAAACTTTGTACCCTTCGGCGCGCAAAGTGTTGGCAAGCAAGCGAAAATAGGTGCTTTTTCCCGTTTGGCGGGGCGCCCAAATGGTGAAATAACGCGCATTATGCACCAATTCTTTACCTTCTTCTATTAAATGAAGGCGTGGTAAAGTATAATGTTGTTCAAGAATATTCGGTCCTGATGTATTGAAACGACGCATTTTTTAACTATTTTATCCACAAAAGTAAACCGTTTTAGGTGAATGACAAATTTTTTATAGTTTCCATTATTTTACCAAAAAGCCGTCCATTTGACAAATCAAATGGACGGCTTTTTTCGTAGCGCGATCTTAAAGTCGGGTTACTTTCCGAAAAAAAGACCCCTCAGTATCGAACGCTTTTTTTTGTTTTTCTAACCGTTTTTTTACACTTTATTGCGCCACAATTTTCTCAATTTGCTGCTGCATTTTCAAGAAATAAACGCCTTTGGGTAAGCCATTTAAGTCAATTTTTACGTTGCTGTTGCCATTGGTTGTCCCACTTTTAACAACTTGTCCGATGGTGTTTTGCAGATAAAAAACCGTGTTTTCCGACAATTCGTTTTGCAAAAAAACGTAGTTTTCGCTCGTCGGATTTGGATAAACGCGCCATTTGCTAACCAAATTTCCAGCTACCGAAACCGTTTTAGAATAAGCCATTTTATCGTCAAAATCGGTTTGTTTCACGCGGTAGTAAGCGGTTTGATTGGGCGCATTGCTGTCCATAAAAGCGTATTCAATCGCTTCTTCACTGTTTCCTGCGCCTTTAATAGTGCCAATTTCTGCGAAAAAACGACCGTCTAAACTGCGTTCAACCGTAAAAAAAGCGTTGTTGATTTCCTTCGCAACTTTCCAATTCACGCTGTTTTCGGCGCTGTTGACGCGATTTGCTTTCACCCAAAGCATTTCCACGGGCAAGGTAGCGGAAAACGTAAAAGCATTGGTGGCGCCGCCTTGCGGGTCATAAAAATTGTAAACAATCACTTTGCCGTACGCCCAACTTTGATAACCCGTTCCCGGCGTGGAGAGTTTTTCGGCGACGCCAATGAAACCTTCGTTGCCCGCTGCGCCATAATTGTCGGTAAATTGTTGCAAAAAATTGACCCGATGTCCCCAAGCTGAGCCTGCGTCTTGGTACATCATATCAAAAATAATTTGCTCATTTAAAGTAGGAAAAGTCGAAACGCCCGACGAAACGCTGTAACCGATATTCTCGCTGATGCCTTGCCAACTATTTATAAGTGTGGCGTTGCTTTGAATGCGGTTAGACATCGACGATTTTCCACCCGAACAGCTGCTGCCCATGGCTGGATTGCCGCAATGGTCGAAAGTATTGCTCGACATCATCCAGTCGGCGTGACCTTGCGAGACGTCCGACAAATGCGTCTCGACGCCGTACATCGGTTTGACGCTTAAAGCACCGCTTCCGTAGTTGACGGTGTTGCGGCAAGCACGTTCCGCATTGACGATAAAAATGGTTTTTTGCGCCAGAGTCATCCCGCTGTAACCACTCGGAAGGGTCATATTACCGAGTGTATTTGCCGCCAAACCTTTGTTGGTTTCTTCAAAACGACGGCCCGCGTTGAAATTTGCCGCAATCGAAAGTCCTGAATTGTAGGCGGTATAGCTGCCTGGATTCATGTCGGCTGTGAGGTTTGGCGGCGTTTGAGCGGTCGCTGTTAAGCATAAAAAGATAAAACACGTGAAAATTAAATGTCCTTTAATCATTGTTAAAATCGAATTTTTAGTTTAGTTAAAAAATGCTAAACTAATGAATAAAAATAGGGTAAATGGATGAGAATGGTGTATTTGTGACGAAGATGTTTTGTTACAGACTTAACGAATTTTCTGATTTTAAAGTGTTTGAACCGTTTTTTAGTCAAAATTTAATAAATATACTGAGGGGTCCCTTTTCACTCATTTTTTCCCGCCTTATTTCTACATTTGCCCCATGACACCAGAAGAAATCCTTAAACAATATTGGGGCTACGACGCCTTTCGACCGATGCAACGCGACATCATTCAGTCTGTTCTCGACGGCGTGGACACGCTCGCCTTGTTGCCGACGGGCGGCGGAAAAAGCCTCTGTTTTCAGGTGCCAGCGCTGTGTAAAGAAGGCGTTTGTTTGGTCATTTCGCCGCTGATTGCCTTGATGAAAGACCAAGTGGAAAATCTGAAAAAACGGGACATTTCAGCAGCGGCGATTTTCTCGGGAATGCATTACAAAGATATCGATAGAATTCTCGACAACGCGGCTTATGGCGGCTTGAAATTTCTGTATATGTCGCCCGAAAGATTGTCCACCGTTTTGGCCCGCGAGCGCATTAAGAAGATGAATATCAACGTTTTAGCGATTGACGAAGCGCATTGCATCAGCCAATGGGGCTACGATTTTAGACCCCCTTATTTGGAAATTGCGGCGATTCGGGAATGGTTGCCCGACGTGCCAATTTTGGCTTTGACCGCCACCGCAACGCCCGATGTTAAGACCGATATTTGTCAAAAATTAGAATTTAAACGTGGTTTTCAAGTCTTTGAAAAGGATTTTTCACGCCCCAATTTGAGCTATATTGTCCGCCATGTGGAGATAAAAGAGCAGAAATTATATGAGATTTTATCCAAAACTAAAGGCGCCGCAATCGTCTATGTCCGCAGCCGAAAACGGGCAAAAGACCTCGTACTTTTTCTTCGAGAACACGGCGTTCACGCCAATTTTTACCACGCAGGATTGACGCCCGACGAACGCAGCAGCCGTCAAGACGCTTGGATGAAAGACAATCCACGCATTATGATTGCGACGAATGCGTTTGGCATGGGCATCGACAAACCCGACGTGCGGACGGTGGTTCACATTGATTTGCCTGATTCTTTGGAAGCCTATTTTCAAGAAGCGGGTAGGGCAGGGCGCGATGAGCAAAAAAGTTACGCCGTTTTGTTGACCAATAAAGGCGATTCGGCGCATTTACGTGAGCAATTTGAGGCAAATTTTCCCGAAATGAAAGAAATTCGCCGCGTTTATCAGGCGCTTGGCAGCTATCTGCAGTTGGCCGTCGGCGGCGGTGAAGGCGAGAGTTTTGACTTCGATTTTGCCGATTTTACGCAGCGTTTTAAGTTGGAAACATTAAAAACATATACGTGTTTTCGGATTTTGGAACAAGACGGTTGGCTTGCTTTGTCGGAAGCCGTGATGCAACCGCCGCGGATTATGGTCTTGGTGGACAAGGAAATGTTGTACGATTATATGCTCCGAAATCCAAAAACGGAGCGCGTTTTAAAGGGTATTTTGCGGGCTTTGCACAACGTTATGAGCGATTTTGCCACGTTTAGTGAGACCACAATTGCGCAGTTTTTGAAGATGTCGGCGGTCGAAATGGTCGAAATTTTTCATAAATTTCACAACGATGGCATCATCGATTTTCGTCCGAGAAAAGAAAAACCGCAGCTCACATTGTTGCGCGAACGCGTTGATAGTCAACATCTTGCGATAGATTGGACGCT
>JAYUKJ010000883.1:0-7614 GCA_043764555.1 Saprospiraceae bacterium | reverse complement strand
ACTTGCAAGACGGTGAAACGGGCGACCGTTTCCATCAGAAAGCAACGGTGGGTATCATCTACATCTTGAAACTCTCGCACATGGTTGACGACAAACTCCATGCGCGTTCAATCGGACCTTACTCACTCATTACGCAACAGCCTTTGGGTGGTAAAGCGCAATTTGGTGGTCAGCGTTTCGGTGAGATGGAGGTTTGGGCATTGGAAGCTTTCGGTGCGTCTAACATCTTGCAAGAATTGTTGACCATCAAATCCGATGATATTCAAGGTCGTGCGAAAGCCTACGAAGCGATTGTCAAAGGCGATAACTTACCCGAACCGAATATTCCAGAATCATTCAACGTATTGATTCACGAATTGCGCGGTTTGGCTTTGGATGTGAAGTTTGATTAAATTTATACCCCCCTCAGTATAAAGTCGTTTTTTTAGTGAAAAATGGTGAAATACTGAGGGGGTAATTATTATTAGTTGGTAAATATAGACTTCAATACTTTAACTAATAAACGAAGAAAATGACGGCTTCGCAAGATATCAACAAAGAACAAATTGAAAATCGTCGTTATTCGCTTAACGAATATTTTGAATTTATCAATACGGCAGAACGCAGGTACGAATACCACGATGGTAAAATCATTCCTGTGACTTCGGCAACTGAGAACCACGGTCGAATTGTATCTAATTTGGTGTATTTGTTACAAACTTGTTTGAGACATACTGATTGCGATGTTTTTGCAAGTGATAGAGAAGTTTACGTTAAAGCCTGTAATCGTGTTTTTTATCCCGATTTGACGATAGTTTGCGGAGAAAAAGAGCGGTTACAATATTCGGAAAATGTTATTGCGACTTTGAACCCAACAATTTTGATTGAAGTATTATCGGATAGTACAAAAAAATTTGATAAGACAACTAAACTGAATTGTTATCGGAAATTAGATTCATTACGTCAATATGTTTTAATCTCTCAAGATGAAAAATTTATCGAAATTTTGAAAAGAGATAGCGAATCTGAAAAATCTTGGACGACCTATTTTTATGAAGAAGGTGATGGTGCGGTTCAAATTGGTGATTGCAAAATGTTATTAGAAGATATTTACCATAAAGTCGAATTGGTTCAAGCAGAGCAAAAAAGCGATAATTGACCCCCTCAGTATTTTCATTAAAAAACGAAGAAAATGACGGCTTCACAAGACATACATGATAGTCAGCTCGACAAACGGCATTATACACTTGAAGAATATTTCGAGTTTGAGTACAATGCCGAAGGGAAGCATGAATTTCACAACGGATTGATTGTGGAAATGTCTTACACGTCTGAAAGTCATGGTATTATCCTTCATAATTTAGATGTTGAAATAGGGATTTGTTTGAAAAGTCGGCGTGACTGTCTCGTTATTCCGAATGATAGGATGGTTTACATTCCAGCTTGTAACAAAACCTGTTATCCCGATTTGTTAGTTGTTTGCGGTGAAAAGTCGTATTATCAATATTCAAAAAATATGAAAGCGACTTTGAATCCTACTATCTTAATTGAAGTACTGTCGGATTCAACTAAAAATCATGATAAAAAAGGTAAAAGGAAGTGTTATCGTACCATTCCGTCTTTAAATCAATATGTTATCGTTGACCAAGATACGAAATTCGTAGAAGTTTATGAGCGAGGCAATAACGATGCTTGGTTTTCAGAGATTTACTACGAAGATGAAGATGTCATTAAAATTGGTGATTGTCAAATTCTGTTGAAGGATATTTACGATAAAGTTGAATTATTAGAAGGCGAATCAAAAAGCGACAATTAATATTTCATTTTGACTAATAGTTTGTTTTGAACAATTAAAATTCAACATCATGGAAGAAACTTCTTTATTAAGTCGAATTACAATGAATCCAAATATTTGTCATGGGAAACCAACTATTCGCAATATGCGCTATCCCGTTACTATGATTTTAGATTTGTTGTCAGCTGGAATGACTGTTGAGGAGTTAATTGAAGATTATCCTGCATTAGAACGGGCTGATATTTCAGCTTGCTTGGCTTTTGCTTCAAAGTTGACAGAAGTTAAAAGTGTAACAAGACTTGCAGCATGAAATTCATAATTGATGCTCAATTGCCATTTCGTTTAGCTAAATTCCTAAAATCAAAAGGATTTGATGCTATTCACACGGATAGTTTGCCGAATAAAGAACGTACAACAGATGATGAAATACGTACTATTTCAGTATTTCAAAAAAGGATAGTGATTACTAAAGATAGTGATTTTTTAGACAGTCATTTAGTTAGAAATGTGCCGCCTAAACTATTAATGGTAATTACAGGTAATATTGTAAATAGGCATTTAATTAAATTATTTGAAGATAATCTTGATGAGATAGTTGAAAAATTTGAACATCACGATTGGCTCGAATTAAGTAATACAGATTTAATTGCACATTGAAAGGACCCCTCAGTATTTTGGACAAAAAATCAAAAATTGAGGCATTTTATTTAATTAGAATATATAACGCTAATTAAATTAAGGATTTAACAATAAAGAGTTTAATCAATAAATATACAGGTAAAGCATGTCGTTAAAAAAAGCGTCCACTAAGCCGAGTAATGCCTTTGATAGCATTACGATAAGCCTGGCTTCCCCAGATGACATTTTAGAGCGTAGCTATGGAGAGGTTCTCAAACCAGAAACCATTAACTATCGTTCGTACAAGCCCGAGCGTGATGGTTTGTTCTGCGAGCGCATTTTTGGTCCCGTTAAGGACTACGAATGCTATTGCGGTAAGTACAAACGTATTCGTTACAAAGGTATCGTGTGCGACCGTTGCGGCGTTGAAGTGACGGAAAAGAAAGTCCGTCGTGAGCGCATGGGACACATCAAATTAGTTGTGCCGGTTGTTCATATTTGGTTCTTCCGTTCATTGCCCAACAAAATCGGTTACACACTTGGTTTGTCGAGCAAGAAGTTGGAGTCAATCATTTACTACGAGCGCTATGTCGTTATCAATGCAGGTGTTAAAGCAAGCGAAGGCGTCAATAACCTTGACTTGTTGACCGAGGAAGAATATCTTGAAAAACTCGAGAGCCTTCCAAAGGAACACCACTTGTTGGACGATTTGCATCCCGATAAGTTTGTTGCCAAAATGGGCGCGGAGGCGGTTTATGACCTTCTTTGCCGTTTGGAATTGGATAGTTTGTCGGCTTCGTTGCGCCACACGGCGGCAACTGAGGCTTCGCAGCAAAAAAAATCGGAGGCTTTGAAACGTTTGCGCGTTGTTGAGGCTTTCCGTGAAGCACGTGATTCGGGTATCGAAAACCGTCCAGAATGGATGATTATTCAATATTTGCCAGTCGTTCCGCCAGAACTGCGCCCTTTGGTGCCTTTAGATGGTGGTCGTTTTGCGTCTTCTGACTTGAATGATTTGTATCGTCGCGTAATTATCCGCAACAACCGTTTGAAGCGCCTTTTGGAAATCAAAGCGCCTGAGGTTATCCTCAGAAATGAGAAACGTATGTTGCAAGAAGCAGTTGACTCGTTGTTTGATAACTCACGTAAATCGAACGCGGTCAAAGCCGAAGGCGGTCGTGCATTGAAATCTTTGTCCGATATTTTGAAAGGTAAACAAGGACGTTTCCGTCAAAACTTGCTCGGAAAGCGTGTAGATTATTCGGGTCGTTCGGTTATTGTCGTTGGACCAACGCAAAAATTGCACGAGTGCGGTTTACCAAAACAAATGGCGGCGGAGTTGTTTAAGCCGTTTATTATTCGCAAATTGATTGAGCGTGGCATCGTTAAGACCGTAAAATCAGCCAAAAAACTCGTTGACCGCAAGGACAATGTGATTTGGGAAATCCTTGAAAACATCTTGAAAGGACACCCCGTTTTGTTGAACCGTGCGCCGACTTTGCACAGACTCTCAATTCAAGCGTTCCAACCACGGTTGATTGAAGGTAAGGCGATTCAGTTGCACCCGCTCGTTTGCGGTGCGTTCAACGCCGACTTTGACGGTGACCAAATGGCGGTACACGTGCCATTGAGTCACGCGGCGATTTTGGAAGCGCAGGTTTTGATGTTGTCTTCGCACAATATTTTGAACCCACAAGACGGTTCTCCCGTGACTTTGCCGTCGCAGGATATGGTCTTGGGCTTGTACTATTTGACGAAAGAGCGTGATTCGATTCCTGAAAATCCCGTTCGTGGTGAAGGACGTCGTTTCTATTCGGCGGAAGAAGTGAACATTGCTTACAACGAGCAACAAATTGACTTGCACGCCAAGATTGAGTGCCGCGTTCGTCAAGAAGAAAACGGTAAAATGGTGTTCAAACGCTTGAAAACAACCGTGGGACGCGTTTTATTCAACCAAGCTGTACCAGCTGCCGTTCCTTTCGTTGACGTTTTGTTGACTAAAAAGAACTTGAAAGCGGTTATCAGCGACATTATCCGTCGGACAAATTTTGCGGTGACGGCTGAGTTTTTGGACAATATCAAGGAATTAGGTTTTGGTTGGGCATTCCGTGCAGGTTTGTCGTTCCAGATTGCTGACTTGATTACCCCCTCAGTAAAAGCGTCGATTTTGGCGACTTCACAAGCAGAAGTGGACGAAGTTTGGGACTCTTACAACATGGGTTTGATTACGCAAAATGAGCGCTATAACCAAGTTGTGGACAAATGGACATCGGCGGATAATCAAATCACAACGGCTTTGATGAACGAATTGACAACGCACAAACAAGGGTTTAACTCCATCTTTATGATGTTGGACTCTGGTGCGCGTGGTTCTAAGCAGCAGATTAAGCAGTTGTGCGGTATGCGTGGTTTGATGGCAAAGCCTAAAAAATCGGGTGACTCTGGTCAGGCTATCATTGAAAACCCAATCTTGTCGAACTTTATTGACGGTCTTTCGGTATTGGAATACTTCCTTTCTACTCACGGTGCGCGTAAAGGTTTGGCGGATACGGCTTTGAAAACGGCGGATGCGGGTTACTTGACCCGTCGTTTGGTGGACGTTGCGCAAGATGTGGTTATTCGCGAGGAAGATTGCGACACACTGAGAGGTATTGAAACGTCGGCTTTGAAAGAAGGTGATAAGATTATCGAGCCGCTTTGGAATCGTATTCGCGGACGTTACACTTTGTACGATTTGTACCATCCTGAAACGGATGCCTTGATTTTGGGGGCTGCTGAGTTCATTGACGACGATATTTCACACGTGATTGAAGCAGCTGGTATTGAAGCCGTAACAATTCGTTCGGTTTTGACTTGCGAAACCAAGCGGGGTGTTTGTGCAAAATGTTACGGTCGTAACTTGGCTTCGGGTCGGATTGCTGAAAAAGGTGACGCGGCGGGTATTATCGCAGCGCAATCAATCGGTGAGCCGGGTACGCAGTTGACGCTTCGTACATTCCACGTGGGTGGTGTTGCGTCAAACACGCGTCAAGAGAACGAATTGAAGGCAACTTTGGCGGGTAAAATTGAATTTGACGAAATCCAAACGGTGGAATACACGGACGACAATGGCAAAAACATTGCAGTTGTTATTTCGCGGACGGGTGAAATTCGGATTGTTGAGCCTAAAACTAACAAAATTTTGTCGGCTAATAACATTCAATACGGTTCAACTATTTTCGTCAAAGATGGTCAAGACGTTAATCGTAATGACAGGATTTGCGAGTGGGACCCGTTCAACGCCGTGATGATTGCCGACCGTTCGGGTAAGATTGAATTTATGGACATTGAGGAAAACGTAACTTTCCGTGAAGAGCGTGATGACCAAACGGGTTTTGCCGAGAAAATCATCATTGAATCGCGTAACAAACGTAAGATTCCGATTGTCAAAATCGTCGATGAAAGCGGGGATGAATTGAAAAACTTTACTTTGCCTGCGGGTGCATATTTGACGATTGAAGATGGTCAAAGCATCAAAGCGGGTCAACGGATTGTGAAGATTCCGCGTCGTTTGCAAAAGATTCAGGACATTACGGGTGGTTTGCCACGTGTAACTGAATTGTTTGAAGCGCGTAATCCATCGAATCCTGCGGTTGTGTCTGAAATTGACGGTATCGTTAAATTAAGTACAACAACCAAACGTGGTAATCGTGAAGTTACGGTTGAATCGAAAGACGGTCAAATCCGCAAATATCTTGTGCCTTTGGCTAAACATATCTTGGTTCAAGATGGTGACTTTGTGCGCTCTTGTACGCCGCTTTCGGACGGTGTAACGGCACCACGTGATATTTTGGCGATTAAGGGACCTTTCGCGGTTCAACAATATTTGGTAAATGGTGTTCAGGAAGTTTATCGTTCGCAAGGTATCGCAATTAACGACAAGCATATTGAGGTGATTGTTCGCCAAATGATGCGTCGTTTTGAGATTATCGAGCCGGGTGATACAACCTTCTTGGAAGGTGAGCCAGTTGAAAAGTTCGAGTTTTCGGAAGCAAATGACGCTTTGTACGATAAAAAAATCGTTACAAGCGCGGGTGATTCGGCGAAAATGAAGGAAGGTGCGTTGGTAACATTGCGTCAAGTGCGGGAAGAGAATTCGTTCTTGAAACGTAATGACCGCAAACCTGTTGAATACCGCGATGCAGTAGCGGCGACTTCGGTGCCGTTGTTGTTGGGTATCACGAAAGCGTCTTTGGGTACGGAAAGCTGGATTTCGGCAGCGTCGTTCCAAGAGACCACAAAAGTATTGTCAACGGCGGCGATTGCGGCTAAGAAAGATACTTTGATGGGTTTGAAAGAAAACGTTATCGTTGGTAAGCGCATTCCTGCGGGAACGGGTTTGAAAGAATACCAAAATTTGATTGTTACAACCAAATTGGAGTACGAATCAAGCCGTGCCAAAGGTTTGTTAGACGACCTTGATATGGACTACGAAGAAACACTCGTCGGTGACGAAAATGCAATGGCGGACGGTTTCGTTCCAAAATAAGGCATCAGGTTGTTTCTGTTGAATAAGAAAAAGCCGTTTCAAGTAATTGAGACGGCTTTTTTCGTCTGTGGAGACCCCTCAGTATAAAACACTTTTTGGGGTGAAAATCATTAATTTCTCCAAGAAGTTTTAATAGAGAGCAATAAGTTCTAACTCTTTCATTTCACGCATTTTATAGTTTAGTCACAATGAAAATAAGTTGATTTAAGAGAAGCTACTTATGCTTTTTAAACCCATTATTCGCACACATTCATAAATTGTAATTTTTCTAAAATGACGCCTCGTTTATTTGTTGTGTCGGCTTTTTTGTTCGGTACTATTTTCATCGCCATCGTTCCGCCGTTTCAAGTCGCGGACGAATTCAATCACTTTTATCGGGCTTGGCAAGTGTCTGACGGCATTTTTGTCGGTGTGCGCACGGCGGATAATCGGCTTGGCGGCGATTTGCCTACTTCCGTCGTAAAAATAGCCGAACCCTTCCGTTCGCTGCCTTTTCAACCCAATAATCGAATCAAGTCCAGTACTATTTTTGATAACTTGTTGACGCCACTCGAAGCCGAAAAATCGCAGTTTGCGGATTTTACAAACACGGCTGTTTACGCACCAACGGCTTATCTGCCGCAATCTTTAGCAATTCTGGTTGGCAAATTTTTGAAAATAGGACCCCTCAGTATTTTTTACTTTGCGCGGTTTT
>JAYUKJ010000882.1:0-2280 GCA_043764555.1 Saprospiraceae bacterium | reverse complement strand
CCCGCCGCCGTCGCTAAAACGTGTTCACGTGAGTGGAATGTCGTTTCAACAAGCACAAGTGCAGCGATTGAAATGTTAGCGGGTTCGAGTGCTGCTTGCCCTGCGGCGGTCAATGTGATTGGTCACTACGTCGGTGGTGCTTGGGTTGAGTCGGCCGCAACAATTGGTGGCTACAACGGTTGGCCAAGTGCTACTTTTACCTCGTTTTTGCTTTTTGGTACGGGCGCGGCGTGTGGTTTTGGCACAACGAGTCCAGCTAATTTGGCACTTGCTTCGGGTGATTGGACAACCAATGCCACGTGGACTTGCGGTGTTATACCGACGGCTACAACTGCTGTAACAATTGCTGGTGCAGCTACTGTTGTGGCACTAAATGTGGCAAATCCTACGGTTCAAAGTTTAGCATTCATGAATGGTGGTAAATTGCAATTGGGTGCGAACGACATGACTGTAACAATGCCAAATGTTTTGGGCGATGCAACAATGGGTTACGTCATAACCGACGGCGCGGGCAAGTTAAATGCAGCAACGCTTGCGGGTGTTCCCACTGTTTTCCCAATCGGTGCCAACGCAACAAGTTATGACCCCCTCAGTATAACGCCCACTTCGGCGACTTCTTTCGCCGCAAAAGTTAGTTCGACCATTACAAATCCGTTGAGTGCCAACGGTAGTAATAAAAATTTAATCGTTAGCCGCGAATGGGACATGACACCCGCTTCGGCGCCCGGTTCTACGGCACTCGTTTTCACGGCAAGTGGCACTGCGTTGAATGCCAACGGTACGGCGTTTGATTTTGCAACGCCAACGTCGGGTCAAATGGGACATTGGAACCAAACACTCAATGCGGGCGCGGGCGCTTGGGAACGCTTCGCCACAACTTATTCGTCGGCCAACAAAGCGTGGACAATAGCGGCTTACACAGGCACATATTCGCCTTTCATCATCACGTCGCCGAGCGCCATTTTAGCCGTTGAATTCACAACCATCAACGCGCAAGCCAAAGGCCCAACAAACGTTGTGAACTTTGCAACGGCGTCTGAAAAAGGTGTAAAAGAATTCGTCATTGAACGCTCAACGAACAATAAAACGTGGGAAACAATTGGCACAAAAGCCGCAATCGGTGGTGCCGTTGCCGCGACTTACGGCTTTGAAGACAAATCGCCAGCGCCGTTGAGCTATTACCGCGTGCGGAGTATCGAAACCGATGGCAAAAGTCAAACGTCTAAAGTCGTTGCCGTTAAACGCAACGGCGGTAAATTGGCCATTTTGAGTGTCTTTCCGATGCCTTATACTGAGGGGTCCTCCGTTGACGTTGAAGTTGGCAAATCAGCGACGGTTTCTGCAACAGTTACGGATATTGTCGGTCGCATTGTCCATTCAGAAAGGTTTAAGACAACCGAAGGTACCAATAATTTGCGGTTAAATTTGTCAAATTTGACCATTGGCAGCTATATTTTGACGCTAAACGACGGCGAAACAATGGCAACTCAACGGATCGTGAAACAATAAATTAAAGTAGTCGGCAACTTTAGTTGCCGCGTCTGAAACCACAAGCGGCGTGGCTACGAAAGTAGTCACGCCGCTCGTGGTTTGAGGCAGATACAGCGTTGATGTATCACAATTTTCTAAAAGTTAAGCGCGTTGTTTGTGAAAAGTTATTGCCAAATGGGGTTCTTGAACCTGATTTTTAGGTTGTAGGGCTTGAAAATCAGGCTTTATAACCCGAATTTTAGATTCTATAGCCTGAATTTTAGGTTCTATAGCCTGAGTTTTAGGTTCTAAAGCCTAAAACTTAGCTTACAAAGCCTAAGTTTTAGGTTCTATAAGCTAAGTTTTAGGCTTTAGAACCTATCAAGTGAGCTTCTGTAACCTAAGTTTTAAGTTCTGCAACCTAAAATTTAGGCTTTGTAACCTGTTAAGTGAGCTGAGTGCATAATAAATTTATTTTTTATTGAACAAAAGTGATTAAAGTGAGCGGGTGACTTGAAGTCTAATGTCGTCAACTTAACAAGTTTAACATCGTTCAGCTAAGGGCGACCGTTAAGCTAAGGGCGACCGTTAAGCTAAGGGCGACCGTTAAGGTCGCCCCTACGTATGTATCTGGCAGTCAAGCATTTGTAGCTAAGGGCGACCGTTAAGGTCGCCCCTACGTATGTATCTGGCAGTCAAGCATTTGTAGGGGCGACCTTCACGGTCGCCCTTTCTTCACGGTCGCCCTTTCTTCACGGTCGCCCTTTCTTCACGGTCGCCCTTTCTTCACGGTCGCCCTTTCTTCACGGT
>JAYUKJ010000881.1:0-28774 GCA_043764555.1 Saprospiraceae bacterium | reverse complement strand
GCAAAACAATCGTCGGCAAAATCAATTGCGTCGAGTTGCCGAGTTGTGGAACCAAGGTCGAAAGCGTAATCGAAATCATAATCGTATTGATGCTCAACATTAAATTTGCTTTGTGGTCGGCGAGCGCAGATAGGTTGTTGTGGGTATTGTAAGTCGTGCGGTACATCGTCTCGACACCGCGCCCCATATCGGCTTTTTTATCGTTTTTATCGCCCGTTTCGCCCGTTTTTAGGCGTGCTTTTGCTTTTTTATCCTTCTCAAAAATAAACAAATCGTCCATCTCGTTCGTCTCAGGATTGAGGCGCATTTGTTGTTTTCGCAGCTGAACGATGTGTTTAAATTTGCGTTTGTCAAATAATTCTTTTGCCACATCCGTGTGGAATTGGTGACCAATCATAAACGCCAATTCAAAATCCAACCACGCTTCTTCGGTCATTATTTTGTTCTGCGAAACGACCAATTCTTGACGCACCCGCGCCGTCCGAATCCAGTAAGACTTCTCGCCAAGATGGCTCAAATCGGCGTCCGCAATGATTTGTTGCATCAAACCCACGGGGCGTTGCGGAATTTTTGTCGCCCGAATGCAACCCGCAATCACGTCTAATTGCTTCGTAGAATAGCCAAAAATGGACAAAAACGCGTGCGCATTCGTGACCGAGCGCTCTTCGTGTCCTTCTGGTCCCTCGGTATAGCCCGTGTCGTGGAACCAAGCGGCGATTTGCAACAGCTCCAAATCTTCCATCGGCAAACCATACGTTACACCAATTTGACGGCAGACGCGTACCACATCTTCCGTGTGAGAGATGTCATGATAAATGTATTTTTTCGGAATATGTTCTTTGAAAAACTGCTTAATGTGTTCTTCAGTTGTCGCGAGAATAGGTGTTTCAGCCACGGTATTGTCAGAGTTTTTTATAAAAAAAAAGATGCATTATTACTTGCCAATTAACACGCCAAAAGTAGGCGCATTTGCTTAAACTTATAAATATTTCTTTCTGCCATGTTTAAAATGAGTTTAAGAGACATTTTCAGGCAATCGGCGTTAATAAAATTTTAACACTCTTTTTTTTTCTACAAAATGGAACTTTTTTTTATGTCAAAACACTTGTTAGGGTTCTCTAAATTTTCACAAAAAAAATCACAAAGGACCCCTCAGTATTTTGCTCAAATTCATGCCTTTTTAACCTGAAAATGCTTAAAAAAGAGGTTTTAAAGCATCATTCAGATAAATTCCAATCAATTAAAATATCTGAATTCATGCATCACAAATTTATTTTACACAAATATGTCAACTAAATTGAGACTTTAATTAGGATTACTCGTCTCTAAGCAAGTCTTTTGCATGGTTTTTGTACGCATTTTTCTATGTCACATTCATTCCATTTGTGGTTTCGACAAAAACAACAGAAAAACCTTGGTTGTTCTTATTTTCACCCATCACTCAGTACAAGATGTTCGCAGAACTAATTACACGCTTACTCAAAAAAACCACTTATTTCAACAATTGGCAAACCGCTGAAACACAATGCGATAGCTACGACAGCGACCGCATTTTGGCAACTTTCACCGACGCCGCCATCGCCGTTCAGCAAGGCGACGGAATGTTTGAACGGGATGGCAAAATATATAAACACTATTCCGAAAATTTCCAATTAGTGGCGGCACTCAAACACGTGAGCCAGACCGAAGGACAATTTAAAGTCTTGGACTTAGGCGGCGCTTTTGGCAATGTTTATCGTCAAAATCGTTGGTTTTTGCCCGATTCTAACGATTTAATTTGGTGCGTTGTCGAAAAAGAGCGCTTCGTCGAAACGGGCAAACGCTTGTTTGAAAACAATAAACTAAAGTTTGAAACCACAATTCCCGAAGCCATCGACCGCTATCACCCCAATATTGCCATCGTGTCAAACGCTTTGCAACGCATGGAACACCCTTTTGACGTCCTTTTAGAGTTGGCACAATCTGATATTCCGTACCTTTTTATCGACCGAACGCCCGTCGTTTCAAGCGGCGAAAACCGCATTACGCGCAGCATCTTGCCCGCCGTGAGCGACAATGCGTATTATCCATCGTGGGTTTTTTCAGAATCAAATTTTAAAGAAAAATTGCAACAGCACTATCGAATTATTAACGAATTTGATATGACCGCAAACCCAACCGACGACAACCGACGTTTAGGCTTTTTCTGCGCGAAAATTTGATAAATTTGACCTAAAAAAGCCTGAAAATCAGTTTTATACTGAGGGGTCCCTCAAATCACAATTATTGACTTTTTAGATTTGACAACTTTTTAAAAAGCTGTAAATCTATCGAGCGCTCCTTCCTCTTTTGTTAAAGAATTCATAAAACGGATAATTCAACACGCCCGCCCAATACCTTCGCCGTTCTATTCACTGCTTCCAATTGTAGGGAGGTCTATTTTCTCATTTTTTAATTAATTAAAACTGTTATGAAAAAAGTTATTTTGACGGCTGTTGCCGCTCTTGCGTTCGGCGCATCTTCATTCGCGCAAAGCGCAACGGCTCCAGCGCCAACAACGGCACCCGCAAAAGCAAAAATGGCAAAGGTAAAACCAGCTATGCAAGCACCCGCGGCACAAGGCGTCCCTGCGGCAATTGAAGCTCAAGGCGCTCCAGCGGCGGAAAAAGTTAAAGGTCAACACGGTGAAGGTAAGCCTAAACCACAAGCGGGCATGAACGCATTGGGTTTGTCGCCTGAGCAAGAAACGCAATTCAAATCGGTCAATCAAGCGCACAAAACAGCCGTGAAAGCGGTTCAAATGGACGCTTCTTTGGCGGCAGATGCTAAAAAAGCGCAAATTGCGGCACTCACGTCTAAGTACGAATCGGACGTTCAAGGTGTGATGAACGCCGACCAATTTGCTAAATGGACGGCAATGCGCGCTAAACGCAGCGAGCGTAAAGCAGATGACCACAAAGGTGGAAACCACAAAAAAGGAGAACACAAAGCCGATGGCGCAGAAATGGCAACGCCCGTAGAAGGCACAATGACGCCCGTAGAAGCACCAAAAAGAAGGGTGAAAACAGCGACAAAAGCAAACTAATTGCGCGCGTTTTTGCTAAAATACGAACGTGAACCATCCTGAATTTTCGGATAACGAAAGCTCGAGTGGTGCGCAGGCATCCGATTTTAATGAAAAAAAAGGACTCCTCAGTACAAAGCCGTTTTTTGCTCGATTTTTGAGTAGAAAACGGCTTTTTTAGGTTTTATACTGAGGAGTCCTTTTTTCCTTAAAATTTTCGCCCATAAAATGAAAGACCGAATTTTTACGTTTAAATAATTGGCGTTTCGGTTAAAAAGGTGAAATTTAAGCCGATGTTCAAAAACACGCCACCGATTCAAGAGATTTGACAACTTTTAAAAAGTTGTCAAATTTTTAAAAGTACGCAGTAAATAATTGATTTTCAACGCTTTGCGCTATGACAAAAAAAATAATACTTGCTTTTTTAATCGCCTTGCCGCTTATCTCCTTCGGGCAAATCAACGACATGGAATTCGGTAAAAACCGCGTTCAGTTCCACCGTTTTTTCGACGATTGGGACGAATACGAAAGCGAAAATTTCATCGCCTATTGGTATGGACAAGGCCGCTTTGTCGGGCAATCGACCGTGCAGATGGCTGAAATGGATTTTGAAGAAATTCAAAAAACGCTCGAATATCGGCTCAATGACAAGATGGAAATCATCGTTTTTACCGACATCACGGACTTGCACCAGTCGAATATCGGCGCTTCCGAAACGTTTGAAACCAAAGACGGCACCGTGAAAGTGGTCGGCGAAAAGATTTTCGTGTACTTCGACGGCGACCACACGCACCTGCGGCAACAAATCCGACAAGGCATCGCGACGGTCTTTATTGACGCCATGTTGTTCGGTTCCAATTTGCAAGAAGTTGTGCAAAATGCCATCTCGCTGAACCTTCCCGAATGGTTCAAATCGGGCCTCATAAGCTACATTGGCACCGAGTGGTCGACGGACGACGACGACCGATTGCGCGACGTTTTTTTGACAAAAAGATATAAAAACTTCAACCGTTTTGCCATCGCCGAACCACGTCTCGCGGGTCACGCGTTTTGGTTTTACATCGCCCAACAATTTGGTAAAGCCAATGTGAGTAATTTGTTATATCTAACGCGAATCAACCGCAGTTTGGACGACGCCGTGATGTATCTTTTCGGCAACGCCTTCGACCCAACGGCGGTGGCGTGCATGGATTTTTACAAAAAACGCTACGAAAGAGAAGTCCTTGACATGAAGACAACAGTTTCTAAACCGTTGAAAATCAACAATAAACGCAAGCTACCGATTCCTCAAGTGAAGCTAAGTCCCGACGGTAAGCAAATCGCTTACGTTCAGAATGAAATTGGCAAATGGAAGGTCTATGTTCAAGACGTTTCGACGGGAAAAAGGACGCTTATACTGAGGGGTGGTACGCGCAATCCGTTTCAAGCGACCGACCATAATTACCCGCTTTTGGCCTGGAATCCCGACAATCAGCGCCTTGCCGTTGTCTATGAAAAGCGCGATGTGGTGTATTTTTTCGAGAAAAATTTGAAGGATAAAAAGGCGTCAAAACCCAAAACCGTTAAGTTCAATCCCGACGCGCAACGCGTGTATTCGATTGACTATTTGAACCCAAAAGACATGGTGGTTTCGGCTAACATTCGCGGACTTTCAGATATTTTTATCTTCAATACCTATACCACCAATTTGAAGCAATTGAGCAACGACCATTGGGACGATTTAGACGCCGTTGCGGTCAATTTGCGCGGTAAAAAAGGGGTTATTTTCTCTTCAAATCGCCCAAACCAGCGGTGGGACAGTGAAAAAATGGACTCAATCAATCCAACAAATAAGTTCGATTTGTTTTATAAAGACTTGGAAGACACGTCCAAAAATCTCGTTCGCATTTCCAATTCCGTTGACGCCGACGAGCGGCAACCGATGACCGTTGACTCGACTTTTTTTAGCTTTTTGAGCGATGAAAGCGGGATTTACAACCGTCAAATGGGGTTTTTAAGGGATATTATGGTGCGGGTTGATACAGTTTTTTTTATAACAAATAGTTTTAAAGAAAAAGCCGAAATCCTCGTCATGCAAGATTCGGCGCGCCGTTTTTTGGCAACTCAAAAGATTGATTCCGTCCAGATTCGACCCGTCATTGAGACGATTGCGATTGTCCGTAACAATTCAAATTCAGCTCGAAATATTCTCCAACAAAGCGCCGCGCCACGCGTTGGAAAGGTCGCCGAACTGATTTATACTGAGGGGGTTCCAAAAATTTCCGTCAAGACATTGCTGCCCGACAGCGTTAAAGACGTGTCGTTTACGAACTATTGGATGTGGAAAAAACGCCGCGCCACGATGGGTTCGACGCGTAAAAAAACGAACGATGGCGTGATGAAAAATGCTGAAAATCAATTAGTTACGCCAACGACGCCTTCGGCAAACTCAACATCGAACCCAACAAATCCGACGGTGCAAAAACAAGATTCCACGCCGCCGAAAAAGAAAGTCGATATTGACAATTACGTTTTTCAAAGTGAATTTGACAATGATGAAAAACCGAAAACAACCGACGTAACGACCGCCGCACCCAAGCCCGTCGTCGAGTCAACACCGACGTCGCAGCCGCAAATGGACCCCTCAGTATCCGCCGCTTTGACGGCGATTGCGACGGCAAATCCTAAGCGTTTGCACCAATTCAGAACGGGTCGAATCACGCCGTATCGCTTGAAATTTCGCTCCGATTCCTACACAACGCGCATGGACAACGGCTTGCTTTTCGGCGGACTCGACAGCTACGCGGGGACGCAACAGCAGACGTTTTCAACACCGCCCGTCGGTATTTTGATGAAAGGTAATTTTAAGGATTTGATGGAAGATTACCAATTGGAAGCGGGTATTCGATTGCCTATTTCTTTTAATGGCTACGAAGCATTCGCTTTTTTTGACAACCGCAAACACCGCATTGACAAGCGATTTGCCATTTATAACCGCTCTTTGAAGACAAACGACAACGCAAGCACGGCCGTCGATACGCGGCAAACGCGGACGCAAACGACCTTGGGACAATTTGAATTGCGCTACCCTTTTGACCAGTTCCAACGCGTTCAGGTGTCCACGACGCTCCGAAGCGACCGCTTTTCGAGCCTCGCAACCGACTCCATCACTTTGCGGACGCCGATTGTTAAAGAGCAACGCATTGGCGCGCGCGTCGAATGGGTTTTCGACAACGCGATTGACGTGGATTTGAACATTAAAAACGGCTCGCGGGCAAAAATTTGGTTCGATTGGGTCAAACGTTTTGAATTGGATTTTATCGAAAATCCGACTTTCAAATTTAAAAATGGCTTCATGGGCGTCCTTGGTTTCGACGCACGGCACTACGAACGGGTGTTGCGGCACTCGGTTTTGGCCGTTCGGGCGGCGGGCGCAACGAGCTTTGGCGAACAGAAAACATTGTACATTTTGGGTGGCGTTGACAACCAATTGTTGTCGAGTTTCAACAACGATGTGTCGATTCCGTCGGGCGATTATGCCTTCCAAACCTTGGCGGCGAATATGCGCGGCTTCCAGAGAAACATTCGCAACGGAACAAGTAACTTATTGATAAACGCGGAATTACGCGTGCCAATTTTCAAATATTTGTCGCAACGCCCCTTGACGTCTAACTTCCTCCGAAACTTTCAACTCGTCGGTTTTGTGGACGCGGGAACGGCTTGGCACGGCAGCAATCCGTTCAACCGAAAAAACCCGTTGAACACCGTCGTTTTGCCGCGCGACAACAACCCGTTAACGCCCGTGATTTTGACGGTCAACTATTTCAAAGACCCAATTGTGGCGAGCTACGGACTTGGTGCGCGGATGCTGTTGTTCGGTTATATGTTGCGCGCCGATTACGCGTGGGGCGTCGAAACCCGCGTCATTCAAGAACCAATGTTGCATATTGCTTTGGGAACAGATTTTTAGGATGAAATGAATCAAAAATCTACCTACCTTTAACCCGAAATCTAACTCTATATAAAAACATTGCATCAGTAATTTTCGATTTGAGATTGCGTGCCAATACGACTTAAAATATTGATTTTCAAATATTTGCGAAACAATAACACAACGAATTTACTTACTATAAATAAAGAATTAATTATGTTAAAAATGAAATCTATCATTTCACCTGTTGATAGAGACATACTCAAATCCGAATTGACTGAGGCGCGTTTTGCTCGAAAAACGAATTTTGGTAACAACCACATCTACATTATCAATCACCACAACGCACCCAACGTGATGATGGAAATAGGGCGTTTGCGTGAAATCAGTTTTCGTTTAGGCGGTGGCGGCACGGGCGAAGAAGTGGATATTGATTACTACGACACGTGCGAAGTACCCTATGAGCAACTCGTCGTTTGGGATATTGAGGGAGAGGAAATTGTAGGCGGCTATCGTTTCATTCGTTGCGACACTGCAGTTTTAACGGATGGGACCTTGAACCTTTCAACAGCACACCTTTTTAATTACAGTGAAGAATTTGTCAAAGATTTTGCGCCCAAGACCATGGAGTTGGGGCGCTCATGGGTTCAACCCGCCTATCAGGGTTCAGCCGATGATCGCAAGGGCATTTTCACGTTGGATAATTTGTGGGATGGCTTGGGAGCGCTCATCGTGATGCATCCTGATATTGACTATTTCTTCGGAAAAGTAACCATGTATCCGTCTTACAACGCGGAGGCTCGTGATTTGATTTTGGCTTTTATGCAACATTATTTTCTTGATAAAGACAATTTGGTGAAGCCTATAAATCCTTTGAAGCCTATTCACGACATGGATGCCCTGAAAAATATCTTCAAAGATTTAGATTTCACGGAAGGTTTCCGTCTTTTAGGGCAAAAAACACGGCAATTGGGCGAGAATATCCCGCCTATGATTAGCTCTTACATGAAGTTGAGTTCGACCATGCGCACATTCGGCACGGCGGTCAATGATTTGTTTGGCGATGTCGAAGAAACGGGTATCATGATAACCATTAAGGACATTTATGAGTCAAAAAAACATCGCCACGTGGATTCTTTTTTGAAAGAGTTGGAGATGCGGATTGTTTAGACAATAGCGAATACCACGTGCCTGCGGAAACTGAATTTTAGAATAAAATGAATTTTAAACGTAAAAAAGCCTTGCAAACGCGCGTTTTGCAAGGCTTTTTTGGGTTTATACTGAGGGGTCCTTTTTTTTAAAATTAGGATGGTTACGAGCATTTTACGTCATTTTATGCGTATAAATACGACCGCCCGACCTTGTTGAAAAGGTCGGGCGGTTGTGTTTGCGTTTGTATCCAAGATTTGAGAGCTTTTGAAAAGTTGTCAAATCTACAAAACGCAAAATTTACGCATTTTTTAATTCGTCCACAATAAGTGGCATTTTTTCGGCTAATTGCGCCACCATTGCGGCAATTTCCGCCACATCCACGCGGTGACGGCTGCAATGTTCCACGGTTTTGTTGGTGACAATCGTCTCTTCATTGCCGATGAACGATAAAGTCGTTTTGAATTTATGGCTAATTTGAAACACTTCTTCCCAATCAGCGGCGGCGGTTGCGGCTTGCATTTTCGCCATTTCATCGGGGATTTCTACGATAAGCATTGAGAGCATTTCGCGTTTCATGTCGTCGTCGCCACCAGTCATAGTGTCGAGATACTCAAGGTTGATGTACTTGTTAGTCATTGTTAAAGTCATGAATTTAGCTTATTATGTTTTGTGTGTTATTTAATTAGGATTTATTTTTTATCGCAGATATAAATGAATTTTGCTAAACAATTGTTCAGGCTCGAAGGGTTTTAAAACAAAATCGTCGAAGCCATAGGTTTTAAAAATATTGTCTTTGGAAATGTACGCATGAGCTGTCATTGCGAGAACGGGTGTCTTGAAAGTCGGCATATTTTCGCGAATGTACGCGATTGTTTCGTTTCCATCCATAATTGGCATTTGAATATCCAATAAAATAATGTCAAATTCATTGCCCGCTTGCAAAATGTCCAAACATTCACGCCCATTTTCGGCAACCGTAATTGAAATATTATCGAATTGACGCTCCAAAGTTTTGCGCGCCACCATCTGATTAATCTTATGGTCTTCGACGAGCAAAAGGTTGAATTTACGCAATTTCGATGCTTCAAAATTGGGTTTTGTAGGCAGTTCGCCAGCGGCTAATTGTACGGGCGGCGTACCTTTTTTAAACGGCATTTCGACCGTAATTGTCGTCCCTTTTTGAGGTTCGCTGTTCGCAAAAACGCGCCCACCTTGCTGCATAACCAAGTTTTTGACAATCGCCAAACCCAAGCCCGTACCTTCAAAAATGCGCTCTTTTGTGCGAATACGCGTGAAACTTTCAAAAATTGTCGCAATTTTCTCTTGTGGAATGCCAATGCCTGAATCTTCAACGCTGAACAACAGCGACAAATTATCACCGCCTTGTTTGCCCACCGTAATCCGAATTTTGATGAAACCTTCGTCCGTAAATTTGACGGCGTTGCCCACAACATTGTACAAAATTTGGTTCAACCGCAATTTATCACCCATCACGTATTTGGGTACTGAGGGGTCGATGGCCAGATGAAATTCGAGGGGTTTTTCGGCTTTTTTATACTGCATCACATTCACTAAATTAAACATTAGTTCAGTGAGGTCGAAGTCCGTGGATTCAAAATGCATTTGACCGTTTTGGAGCGTCGAAACTTCCAAAATATCGTTGATAACGCCCAACAAAATCTCGCTTGATTGGCGCACCGAATCAATGAAACTGCGTTGTTCGACGTCGAGTTTGGTTTGTGCCAAGAGGTTCGACATCCCGTAAATCGCGTTCATCGGCGTCCGCATTTCGTGGCTGATGCTCGCGATAAATTGTTCTTTCATCCGCGCTGATTCCTCGGCAACCTCACGGGCGCGGGTTGCGGCGGCGAGTTTCAACAATACATTTTTGCGCTCAATGGCGTAACGCAACGTTTTTGACAGCAAATCGGAGTCGAAACCGCCCTTCATTAAGAAGTCTTGCGCGCCCGCTTTCACGGCGTTTAAGCCTAAAACTTTATCCGCCAAACCCGTCATAACGACCACATTGACGTCGGGTTTTGTCGCAATTAATCGTTCCAATGTTTCAAAACCGCGGGAATCGGGCAGCGTCAAATCGAGCAAAACGACGGCAAAATCGCGCTTTTGCAGCTCCGCAATGCCGTCGCCGAGTGTCAATCTGTGGATGATTTGGACATTTGGCAAATCGCTTTCTTCCAATAAAATCTCTACCAAACGCGCGTCACCGGGGTTGTCCTCAATCAACAAAATGTGAACGGTTTCCCGCTTCGCAGCGGTGCCGTTTGTGCCGTTCATCGGCGCAGTCATAGTAGGCATTGACATCATAATTGCGTAGTTTTTTTTGCGCGTTCGCGGTAATCTCTTAGTTATTCACTATTTCTAATGTTAGAAAACCTAAAAGTCGTGACCGATTAAAGGCTTAAAAACGCTTGACAAGATTTGTACCAAGTCTGTTTTAACGCCTTGCATTGTCCACCGATTACGCAAATTGGTACGGATTTTTAGCGCGATTTTTAACGCATTTCACGCGCCACAATTTAGATAAACCACCTTATAAGTAGTCGTATTGATTTATCTCTAATCCGTGATAATCGGCGTAATCCGTGGAGGAACTAAGGCGCTTTGTATCATCAACTTGGAATAAAAACAAATTTTGAGGACCCCTCAGTATAAAACACAAAAACGCAGATTTCTTCGGGTCTTTCGCGGAATAACTCCCTAAAATCGTCAATTTTATCCGTATCAATGATTTTTCGCACGTGAAATTCTTCCAAAGAAGACGCCGTTACAATCCATTCATCGGGCAATTGTCCCTGCGGAAAAAGCGTGACCCCAATCTCGACCGCCGTTTTTGACGCCACAAAAATGGGATAATTTGACACATTTTCGTTCCGAATTGTGTCCGCCGCTACGGCGAGTTTATTGCGGTAGCGTTTCAGAAGGCGCTCAATTTCTAAGAGCGTGTCTTTATTATGTTTTGCCATAAAATCTAAAGTTGTTTGTCGCAATAAACCGCAAAACTACATCCTTTTTTTCATTTCATACACTCCGATGCCGTACATAACGAATCCTCGTGCCAAAGAGGCACGTAAAGACGAATAAATACGAATGTAAATGATTGATTTAGAATGAATTAGGAAGACACAAGGGAGTAACGGCGAATGCCCAAAACAGCAAAATTTTTAGAATCTTGGATTCATAACGACATCTGGTTTTTTCTTGATAACTGGTATCACAAATGCCAAATAAGGCATAAAAATAAGGGTGTTATTGGGTACGGATTTGAGCAAATAAAACATTTTTACGCTGGCTCTGAACCTAATATAGGGATTAAACCCCAAGTATCGCGTGCCAAATCCAGCTTGCACATAACACGCGTAAGTGTTAAATTGATGAAAACCTTTGTAACGCGGCAGACTGAACAAAAATAGGACCCCTCAGTATAAAGCCGAAAAACCGTAAATTCTCGCGACTTTTTGCCATTCGACGGTTGCCGATTTGATGTTTTCTAACGAAAAGCAACCCTCCAACCGATTTAATGCGTAGATAACCACGACACGTTCATTTATTTCTACATTTGCACGATATTTTTAGTTTAATTTAAATCTATTTTTAATATGAAAAAAGGTTTTACGCCACTCGTATTCACGGCTTTTTTAAGCCTCATTATTCTATCCGCTTACTCGGGCGGACGCGCGGGAAGCGGCGACGTAGGTAACACGGGCGCGCCCGGCGACGCCAGAAACGGAACGGCACCCGCAACGTGTCAATCCTGTCATTCGGCGGGCGCTTTCAGTCCATTGACCTTAAAAATGGAATTGTACGACTCGGCAGGAACAACGCAATTGACGACTTATGTACCCAATAAAGTGCATACGATTCGGACAACTTTGACGGCGGGCGGCACGCCTTCTGGCTACGGTTTTCAGATGATTGACATCAAAAAAACGGGAAATACACCCGTTGCGGGCTTTCTAACACAACCTTCGCAGCCTTCAAACGTGCAAATTGCGACAACTTCCGCGCAAAGTCCGACGCCAAACCGCACGTATGCCGAACACCGCGACGTGAGTTCGTCTCCCGTTTTCAATGTCAAGTGGCGCGCACCCGCGAAAGGCGTTGGCGCGGTCGTTTTTTACGCCGCTGCCACTGCCGTAAACCGAAACGGCGGGCAAAACGGCGACGGTTCAACGAGTACCAATCAAGAATTTGCGGAAGGCACAACGGCGACGAAAGAAGCGGCGGAAAACATCCGTTTTGACGTCCTAAATGACCAAAATAGGGAAGAGGTCACTTTGTTGTTGACGAGCGAAAAAGCGCGGACGGTGTCGGTGCGGGTTTCCAATTTGTCAGGTCAAATGGTTCGTTTAGACACGTGGTCGATTGCTTCGGGTGAGAATGTTCGGACGTTAAATTTAGGCAATGTTCACGGCGCTTACTTGATTCAAGTTGTTGACAATCAAACGGTTATCACGAAGAAAATTATTAAATTTTAAGTCCATTTCAGTAAAAAACGTCGTTTCCGAAGAAGAATCGAGATGCCGTAAGGACGTCATATACTGAGGGGTCCTAAAAAACGCAAACGCTTGACTGTCAACGAGATAGTCAAGCGTTTTGGCGTTAAAAAAGGCGTTTATACTGAGGGGTCCCTTTTTTATTTTTCAACAACAATTTTCTCCGTGAAAATCGCCCCTTGTTTTTGGATTTTCAATAGAAAAAAACCGTTTGGCAAGTCTGAAACGTTGATGTCCTTCGTCGAAACGCCTTGTTTCATCAATTTACCGTCTATACTTGATATTTGAAAATCAAAAGGTAAGGCATCACTGAACGCAACGGAAATCAGGTTTTTAGCAGGATTTGGGGCAACAATAGGTTTAGCTGATGCGCTCAAATCTTTCGTATCTACTTTGGGATTGCAGATGCTTCTACCCAGCAAAGTCCCCATTTCAGTGCATAAATACGTGTAATTGGTCAATTCAATAGCCGTTAGCGGTCTCGCCAAAAGGTTTGTGCGCTCGTTTGCATCCGTTGCGAGGTTGTAAAATTCTTGAACTTTACTACTGTCAAAACTAACCAATTTATAGGTGGCATTGCGGATTGCCCGACAATTGACTTGCGAAGTTGTGGACACGTCAAAAATTTCGGAATACGCCCACGGACGGACTTCGGGCGCCGTATTTTTGAGAATTGGCACTAAACTTTTGCTATCAACGGGTTTAGCGGCGGGTATTTGAGTCCGCCAATTGGTGTAACCCGCTAATTCAACAATTGTGGCAAACAAATCTTGCACGTTCACCAAGGCATTACTCACCCGCCCTTGATTGATAACCGACGGTCCGGAAATAATGAACGGCACGTGAATACCCTCTTGATAGACCGTTGATTTTGCCCGCGCGGTCGATGTTCCTTGCACC
Organism: Saprospiraceae bacterium; assembly: GCA_043764555.1. Taxonomy (GTDB): domain Bacteria; phylum Bacteroidota; class Bacteroidia; order Chitinophagales; family Saprospiraceae; genus JAAFJT01. The sequence goes on along the minus strand of JAYUKJ010000881.1, from coordinate 15,255 downwards.
GTTCGACCCGCGTTGCCGTTGTCGCCAATGAAAATAATGTCCGTATTGTCCATCTTATTGTTGACTTCCAACCACTCCACGATTTTCCCAAGGCGGTTGTCCATCGCCTCTGCCATCACTTTGAAATACTGCCTCGGATTAGCCATAATATCGGCGGTTGTGCCGCTCAAAGTACGATTTATTATCAAACTATCGGGCGGCAAATGGTAGGGCGAATGAGGCGAATTGAACGCCAACCATAAGAAAAAAGGCTTTGTGCCTTGTTGTCCAAGCCAATTAATGGCATCATTTGCAGTTTCTGTGGTCAAATAATTGGTTGAATTAGAAGCCACGCCATTCGTTATTTTTGCCCAATTTGTATAAGTTGAAACGGGTTGACCCGTGAAAACACCTGCGTAATAATCGTAACCCATTCTGCTTGGATTGTTGTAATTAGCCGAATTTGGCGCGCTAACGTGCCATTTTCCAACATTTGCCGTCGCGTATTTAGTCGGTGCATTGGCATTTTTCAACAATTTTGGAACCGTGATTTCAGCCGTGTCCAATTGCATGGCGTTGATCACAACGTTGCCTACGTTTGTCCGAAAACTGTAACGCCCCGTCAAAATTCCCGCCCGAGTCGGCGAACAAACGGGGTTTGCCCAAGCGTTGGAGAAGCGCACACCACGACTTAACAATTTTCGCACGTTTGGCATATTGACGGTGTCCACGCTATTTTCTTGAAAACCACACCAGTTTGAGCCTAAATCGTCGGCGATGATGAGAACAATATTGCGTTGTGCAGAGGTTGTTTCGATAGAAAATAGGAGTAAAAAAAGGAGTGAAATATTTTTCATTTTTTTAATTTTTTGATAAAAAACGGGTGTTATACTGAGGGGTCCTAAATTTTGATAAATGCTTGACTGTCAAGCAGATAGTAAAGTATTCGTTCTGTTTCTGGACCACGATTTCATATTGCCTGTGCAAGGCGTTATCGTGGCGTTATCGTGGCGTTAATGCTCATTTTCAGGTCTTCCCTTTTTCTTTTTCGGGGTCAAAATTATTTGAACCGTTTTTCCCAATAAAACATCCAATTGCACTTGCTGTTCGGGCGTGCATAGTTTGCGTACCTCCATGAAATGGTCGTAAGTGACGCGCTCAATTTGCTCTTGCAAAAGACCAATTTGGTGAATAATGGTGTCATTTGCACCTTGCTTTTGGCTGTACAGCGCTTGCCTTGGGGCAGCCATCAACTTTAACAAACTATCGTGGGTTTGGTGATGTTGTTCGCGCAAGGGGGCATAAATAGCTTGCTGTTTGTCATCCAATTTCAATTCCTCTATCAACACACGGTCTGGTCTTGGTGGTCGGCGTCTGCCTTCTTCTGGCGGACGGTTGTACCAAAAGAAAATCAAGGTCGCTGCGTTGATGATTAAAGCGATTGCCACTAAATATTTCAATCCACTATTTCTCATTGGATAAATTTAGAGTATTTTGGAAATAAGTTTCATACAGTAGTTGTTCGGTATTGGTTTTAGAAACGGGTTGTTTTTCAGGCTGCTTCAACAGAATAAACCCAATATTAAAAGCACCCACAACAAGCAATAATGCCGAGCCGATAACCAATTGTCGGTGGGTTTGTGCCATTTGGATGCGCTCATCTATGAGGCGTTGGCGCACTTGATTGTACATACCTTCGGGGGCAAGGGCGGGCTGTGAATGCCATTTTTCATTGTTGAAATTATCCATATTCGTCTATTAATTTAATGATTTTGACACTCAATATTAAGAAATCTTGCGGTTATTGACGTTTTAATTTTTCAAAATCTTTTGTAAATTCTGTTTTGCTCTAAAAAGGAGTGATTCTACTGAGGGGGTCGTCGTTTGCATCACTTCGGCAATTTCTATGTAAGACAAGTCCTCCAATTGCCGCAGTACAAACGCCGTTTTTTGTTTTTCGGGCAGTTCATTTATCGCCTTATACAGTCTTTCCGATAATTCTTTATTTTCTAAAAGAATCCCTGGATGCACAAAATCGGGCGCATCGTCAACAGGCAATAAGTGGAAAATCGACAACACCACACCCAATCGTTTTTTCGCTTTTTTAAACCGTTGGTGGTTGAGCGCTTTGTTGATGGCAATCCGATAAATCCAAGTCGAAAGTTTGGATTGCGCTTTGAAATTGTCGATGCTCAAAAACACATCCACGAACACTTCTTGGGTCAAATCTTTGGCTTCTTCGGCTGATTGTGTCATGTACAGAATTGTATTGTATATGCGGTCTTGGTGCGTTTCAAACACCTGTTTGAACGCCACCTCGTTGCCTTGCCGAAGTAGAGCAATTAATTCTGATTCTGTCGTTAAGTGATCCAAATGTGGTTGTTTTCTTAGTAATTCTCGACGCTTTCCGTCAACGCGCTTGCTTTAGTGCCTTAATGTCTTTTAGGCATCAACTTTCCAAAAGTTTTAAACTTTTTGGAAAGTTATTTCACGATAAAAGGTGAATTTGTTACACACTCTAAATAAACGCTACTTTACGCTTATCTACTTATTAAAAACCCATTCAGTCAATTAGAAACAGATTTTGTTAAAAACTTGCGGACATTTTCTGAAAAAATATTTCAGAAAAGGACCCCTCAGTATAAAAGCCTTTTTTGATGCCCAAACGCTTGACTATCTCATTGATAGTCAAGCGTTTGGGCGTTTTAAAGGGCTTGTAATTAGCGGAATGTATCTTTTTATCTTAGCTTTACGCTAAAAAGATACCGCAAATTAGCGGAAACTACTTTTTTGAACTACCTTTCAGCCAAATTGCTCACGTATCATGGAAAAAATAATCGGCAGACAAGAAGAAATAGCCATACTCAATGCGCTCAAGAACTCTAAAAAATCCGAATTCGTCGCCGTTTATGGTCGCCGACGGGTCGGTAAAACGTTTCTTATTCGGAACGTTTTTGACGCGCCATTTAGCTTTCAATTATCGGGCGTTGCCAATGTTGGTCTGAAACAACACCTTACAAATTTTCACAACGCTTACCTAAAGCTCAATCCTGATAACCCAGTAAAGTCGCCGCCCAAAGATTGGTTCGACGCTTTCAACCGATTAAGCCTTTTGTTGGAAACGCAAAAAGCACCCAAGAAAGTCATTTTTTTGGATGAATTGCCGTGGCTCGATACGCCGCAGTCTAAATTTATTTCCGCCTTAGAATATTTTTGGAACAGTTGGGCTTCTGCCCGCACCGATGTTTTATTGGTGGTTTGTGGCTCGGCAGCGTCTTGGATTATCAACGAATTAATCAACAATCGAGGCGGTTTGCACAACCGACTAACGGAGCGTATTCTGCTCAAACCGTTTACACTTTCTGAAACGGAAATTTTTTTGAAGGAAAAGGGTGCGAATTATGACCGTTATCAACTTCTTGAATTATACATGGCAATTGGTGGTATTCCGTATTACCTTGAAAGTCTGCAAGTTAATCGGAGTGTGGCGCAAAATATTGACCGTTTGTTTTTTACTGAGGGGGGACTTTTAGCCACTGAATACGCCAATTTATATCGCTCATTGTTCAATAATTATGAAAAACACACCTTAGTTGTTGAAGCATTGGCGCAGAAAGCCAAAGGGTTGACCCGTAAGGATTTGTTGGCTTTGACCAAACTACCCGACGGCGGCTCAATGACAAACCTTTTGGAAGAACTGCAACAATCGGGGTTTATTCGCCGCTATTTGCCGTTTGGAAAAAACAAAAAAGAAGCCCTTTTTCAGTTGATTGACCCTTTTACTTTATTTTATTTGACCTTCGTCAAAGACAGTAAAGCCGATACGCAAGGGTCTTGGTTAGCCAATTTGGACAGTCCAAAATGGCGTTCTTGGAGTGGTTATGCCTTCGAATACATCTGTTGCTACCACGTTGATGCCCTTAAAAAAGCCTTAGGTATCAGCGGTGTTTATGCTGAAATATCCGCTTGGCGCAGTCAAACGAGCGAAAAAAGCGCACAAATTGACCTCATTATTGACCGAAACGACCGAATTATCAATATCTGTGAAATCAAATTTTCCACAAAAACCTACACCATCACGAAGGAATATGCAGATAATCTGCAAAACAAACTTAGGACTTTCAGAACAGAAACAGGTACGAATAAAACCTTATTTTTGACGATGATTACGACTTATGGGTTGGCACAAAACGAATATTCACAACGTTTGGTCAACGATACAATTGATATGAAAGCGCTATTTGAGTGAAAATACTGAGGGGTCCTTTTTTACGCCAAAACGCTTGATTGTCAACGAGATAATCAAGCGCTTTGGCGTAAAAAAGGCATTTATACTGAGGGGTCCTAAATTTTGATAAATGCTTGATTACCAACGAGATAATAAAGCATTTTTATTTACTTCTGAATCACAACTTTCCGCGTTGTCTGCGCTTGACCATTCGATATGCGGACAAAATAAGTGCCTGCATACACAGTCTGCGTATCAAAATAAGCAATCGTGCTGCCTGCGTTAATTTGCTTTTTTTGCACCACACGACCTGCCAAATCCAACAACTCAATACTGTAATCTTCTTTTACCAAATCACCCAACTGAATGGCGATTAAATCGGCACTTGGATTTGGGAAAACCGTGATTTGTAGATTTGATAAAATATCATCCGTGGGCGTTCTGAGGTAAGTTGACACCGTTTCGGTAACAGAAGCCACTTTAGAAACAGCCACCGTACCGTAAAAAGTAGGTCCGACAACGTAGGGATAAGCAGAATTCCATTGGGCATCCACCGTTGCAAAATAGCAATAAATACCGTTTGGATATTCAGGTGTTTTGCAAATTCGACCGTTGTGGACATCCAAAAAATCGGGTGCAGCATTGGCAGTAAACTGATAATCTTCTCTAAAATAACCCAATGCGTAGGTTGTTGTGGAAGGAACTGTACCCGTTCCCCGCGTTGTTTTCAGCGAATAACTCGATTTCATGCGCGTAATGCCGCCCGTGCCATCCAAATTTTTGTAGCCATGCGCGCCATAAATTGGAAAACCGTCGTAGGCATAACCAAGAAGCGGTGAATGTTTGGTGCTGTCCATTTTGTACAAACCATCGGCATCATACAAATTACAAACCGTCGAGACGACCGTCAAATCCAAATCGAAAGCACTTGGATTTTGATGGTGGTGATAATTGCCCATCGCAGGATGCCCTTTAGCGCAGTCGAAACCCGGCTTTTCTGCCAAAATTGCATCTCGATTCCATGCTTGAGTCGCGCCCATGCCGCCCGGACACATCGCATTGCCCGGTCCACCGCACAAAGCATCGGCAGTAGCGTTCCACGCCACCCCGTCTCGATAATCGAATAAGGCCACACCGTTGATAAATATGCCGATATTACCACCCGTTGTCGCCGTTTTAGTTCCCAAATTAACGACAGGCGCTAAAGGGAGCTTGAAAATAGCATTTTGATTAGTAGCTTGACTCGGGTTTCTGTCTTGAAAAGGACCCGTTGCGTAAGAGGGTACGCCCGTGGTCGTCACGTAGGCAAAATTGGTTGAATACTGCACTTTTTGGCAATTGACCAAAATATTATTGGCAATTTTCGTTGAACCACCCGCAACCGTGTAATAACTACCCGTTACCGTGGTGTTTTGCAACCACGATGTGATGGCGGGATTGGTTTGCCCAAAGAGTACGGCGGCGCATAAAGCCAAGGCGACAGTGGGTAAAAATCTTTTTTTCATTTTTATTTATTGACTTAAAACGGATGATAAAATGGCTGTTTACATATCAGCTATTCCTTTAGTAACTTGATTGACCAAAAACTTGCGGTGGATTTTTAGTTTTTTTTACAAAAATACTGAGGGATCCTTTCTCTTTTGAAAATAGAAACCGCCTTGTAAACGTTGGGGTTTGCAAGGCGAGTTTCAGGGTTTTTTCCGAAGGAATTGGGGTGTGCAATAAGGGTGTATGATTTTATTGTTGGCTTAATCCCCCATTTTTAACCCACTTTAAGCCAATAATACAAAAATATCTTTGGCTTAAACGCCTATTTTTAAGGCACTTTAAGCCAACAATAATTTTAATTTTGTACCTTTACTCGTTCAAAATCAATATTTTACGAAATGGCTATCAAACAGTTTTTCATCGGCAGAGAAGAAGAAACAGCGACACTTCAATCACTCTCAAATTCAGAGCAAGCAGATTTAGTGGCGATTATTGGGCGTAGGCGCATTGGCAAAACCTATTTGGTTAAAACGGTCTTTAAAAATCAATTTGCCTTCCATATCACAGGGGTTAAAAATACGGATAAGGAGACAATGATTCAGGCATTTGTTGCCAAAATTGAGGAACTTTCTAAATCGAAATTTCCCATTTCTGCTCCCGACAATTGGATGGAGACGTTCAGATTGTTGAAAAACTATCTTATTTCGATTAAAAATCCCCAAAAGAAAGTCGTGTTTTTAGATGAATTTCCGTGGATGGATGGGCATAAATCGGGTTTTTTATCGGCATTTGAGTTCTTTTGGAACGATTGGGCGGTTGACCAAAATATAACCATTATTCTATGTGGTTCAAGCACGACGTGGATGTTGAACAATGTGCTGAACAACACAGCGGGTTTGCACAATCGCATTACCAAATACATTCGTTTAGAGCCTTTTACGCTTCGAGAAACGCAGCAATTGTTGCACACAAAAGGTATAAAATTACCCAATTATGAGATAGTGCAACTTTACATGGCTTTGGGTGGCGTTCCTTACTATTTCGATGAGGTCGTCAAGGGCGAATCCGTTGTGCAGAACATAGACCGTATTCTATTTTCAGAAAAAAGCACGCTTAAAAATGAGTTCCAAAACCTCTATCGTGCCTTGTTTGACCAATATGAAAAATATGAGTTGGTTGTCAAGGCTTTATCGCTAAAGCAAAAAGGATTGACCCGCCAAGAAATCATTGAAGCCACCAAAATCAGTAATGGCGGCGGTTTGACCCGCATACTCACCGAATTGGAGGAGTGTTCTTTTGTGAAGTCATTTCAACCGTTTGGCAAAGAAAAAAAGGATTTGATTTATCGTTTAATTGATGAATATTCACTGTTTTATTTTCAATTCAATCCCAATAAGAAACCTGTGGGCAGTTTTATGCAAATGAGCAGCTCGGCAAAGTATAAAACATGGGCAGGTTTTGCGTTTGAATCGGTGTGTATCAAACACATTCATCAAATAAAACAAGCATTGGGCATTGGCGGCATTTATTCAACCGAAAGTTCTTTTTATTCAAAAGGCAGTGCCGATGAAGAAGGTTTTCAAATTGATATGCTCATTGACCGCAGTGATAATGCGATAAACCTTTGTGAAATGAAATTCTACGCCACAGAGTATGAATTGACTAAAAAAGAAGCCGAAAAACTGCATAAACGTAGAGAATTATTCCGCACCAAAACACAAACCAAAAAATACCTTATCAATGTTTTGGTGACAACCTTTGGGCTGAAAACCAATGAGTACAGTGCAAGTGCTGTGGATAAGTCGTTGAAAATGGATGCGTTGTTTTTGTGATAAAAAGCCTTGAAAACGTGCTGTTTTAAAGGCTTTTTGGCGTTTATACTGAGGAGTCCTAAAAAACATAAACGCTTGATTGTCAACGAGATAATCAAGCGTTTTTAAGTAAAAAAAAGCGTTTATACTGAGGGGTCCTAAATTTTATTCTTTGACAAATTTCAAAGCCTCACCCGTTGATGTACGAACCAAATACGCACCTGATAACCAATGACTTACATCAATTTCTTCGCTGCCTTTGAGCGTTTGATGATGGATTAATTGACCCATTAAATTGTAAATATCAATGGTTGTCGCCTCTTCTGCTACTATGCTGAGTGTTTGATGGACAAGTGTATTTTTAAGCGTCAAATTTGATTTGTCCAACGTAACAGACACGATGGTTGAGACCGTTTCTTTTCCGTTGAAATCGGTTTGCCGAAGGCGGTAATAGTTGATTTTTAGAGCGGGCGTCGCATCGGTGAATGTGTAATTGTGCGGCGTGTTTGTCGTGCCATTTCCTTTGATTTCGCCAATTTGAGTGAAGTTTAAACCGTCTGAACTGCGTTGTGCGGCAGTCGTTCCAATAGTGAAGAGTGTTAAAAAGAGGGTAAATAGGTGCTTCATTTTCTTGTTTTTGATGAAAATGGACTAAAAATGATAAATATACTGAGGGGTCCCTTTTTCTGATTTTTGGAAAAAGAGACCCCTCAGTATTTCTGCCTAAAAAAGCGTCAATTGGTCATTTTTAGGCTTCGGTTCTTCTTTCGGTTTCTCAACAAAACCTTTCACCGTTCTGCCGCCATATTGCCATGAGTTTTGGCGTTCGTGGTCGAGTATTTTCTGAAAACTGCCCTCGGCATCAGCGTCGGGTGTGAAGTTTTGCTCGGCTTTTTGCGCGAGTTGCGTGAGTTTTTTGATTGCTTCGTTTTTATCATTGTCGCCCAATTTCGCTTTCGCCACCGACGATTTTAAGGCTTCAATCGTTTCGTCGTAAATTCTTGTGGGAACGGGAAACGATTTTGCGTTTTTACTGCCGTGGGCAAACGCAAAACGGGCGGGGTCGCTGAACCGCGAAGGCGTGCCGTGAATCACTTCGCTGACCAAAGTGAGCGATTGCAAAGTGCGCGGACCCAAGCCTTGCAGCATCAATAAATCTTCAAATTTCGCCGTTCCATTTTCTTGAGCGAGCCACAAGATGCTGCCCAAACGCTTCAAATCCACGTCTTTTGCTTTAATATCGCAGTAAGTTGGCAGTCTCATGTGGGGAATTTCTTGCAATATTTTCATCGGATTTTCCTTCGTCATGTCGAGAATTGCTTGCTGCGTCGGCTTCGCGCGTTTGTCCACTAAGTTTAAAATATCGCCTTGGTGGTCGCCGCAAATTGCCGTGTGTGGTGCTTCGACGAAGGATTTTAGGTTGTCTGAGTTCCAATGATACCGCCTTGCCGTGGACGTTTCGCCTTTCATTCCTTGCTGAATGACCGACCAATCGCCCTTGTCGCTGACCACAAAACTGTGCAAATACAACTGAAAACCGTCTTGAATCGCCGTATTGTCCACTTTTGCGCTCAATTTTGAGCAATGAGCCAAATAATTGCCGTCCAAACCCGTTCGGTCGCCGACGACCAACAACTCGTTCGGCGTTTGCATCGAGTCTTTTCCTTTGCCCCCACAGACGTACAATCCGAGTTCTTTTGAGTGCGGATTCAACGATTTTTTCAAGGCACTCATCACGGCAGTTGTGACGCCCGACGAGTTCCAATCCATGCCAATCACCGCCCCAAAACTTTGAAACCAAAACGGGTCGGACAATCGGCTCAAAAAGCCTTGTTGCCCGTATTCCATCACAATCGCTTCCACAATTGGGAGCGACAATTTGGTCATTCTATCGAACAACCAACTCGGAATTGAGCCGCCCATGAGGGCTAAATCTGCGGAACGGGGACGTTTCATTTTCTGATTTTAAAGTAACGCGACATTAATGCCGCGCTACGTTTGTTTTTTCTTATTAAATTCTTTCCAAGCTAATAAATATTTGACTGTCAATGATTTATGCTCACCCCAAGCCTCAGAAATATCCCGCATTTGGGCTTTCAATTTCACATTTGGATTCAATCCGTACAGTTTGACCATGATTTCTTTTAAATGAAAATCGTCGAACGGAAACACGTCGGGACGCGCCAACGTGTAGAGCAAAATCATGTCAATCGTCCATTTGCCGATGCCTTTTATGGACGATAATTTTTCCATAACTTCCGCATCACTTAACAACGCCCAATTGATTTTGTTGGCGTTAAAAAAATCAATAATCCGTTCAACCGTTTCAAATTTGCTAATTGCTAATTTTGAATTGGCGAAAGCTGTTTTCTCAAATTCAGAAAAATTATCCAACGTTAGTCGTTCAATATTAGCCGATTGCAGCATTTTTTGAAAGATTTTCTTCGTACTGCGGTAGTGGATTTGTTGTTCCAAAATGCACGACATAAGGTCGTGAAAGACATCGTTTGTCGTCTCGATTGTGGGCAATTCGAGGGTGGCAATGATGTTATTTAAAATTGGGTCAGCTTCGGAAAGAAGTTGTTTATGGTCAATTTTCATGATTTTAGCGGCGTTTTAACGTCAAAAATGGGTTTTATACTGAGGGGTCTTCTTTTCGCAAAATGGTCGCGCATTTTAATCAGATTCTCCAAATCGCTTACATCGAACAACTTTATTCCTCAAAATCGTCCCCTTTCAACTGCGTTTTTATCAACACCTTGACGTAGTGCCGATTGCGGCGTTCTTTTTTAGCGTCCGACCTTTTATCGTTGCGTTTGTCTTTGACAAGTTGCTCCAAGTCGTTCAAATCTTCGATTTCTTTAACGTCATTGACGGATGTGCGTTTGGGCATGAGCTTAAAATTTTGTAATTGTTCGCAACAAATGAATTAACAACGCCCACGCCGTTTTGTTGCTTTTGGGAGGACTCCTCAGAATAACTGCCTTTTTTAATGCCAAAACACTTGACTATCTATTTGATAATCAAGCGTTTGCGATTTAAGAGACCCCTCAGTATTTCGTCGCTTCCACCATCCACATGAGCGTGTAGGCGGTTGAAATATAGTTTTTTGAGTTCACAACTTTTAGTCCCGCTTTTTCAAAATATCGGGCATAGTCGTGAGTCGGAATGTAGTCGCCAATCAACGCCGTGCCGCCCGATTTTAGCACGCGAGCAATCTCAAAACAGGCTTTTTCTTGCTCCTTTTTGTCGTCAATATTGTGGATACAAAACATCGAAACGACCACATCAAACGCGTTGTCGGCAAAACTTAGGCTGCGGGCATCTTCGGTTTTTATCTCGATTCTGTCGCTTACTCCTTCGATTTCGGCATTTTTTAAGGCAACTTCAAGCGTATTATCCGATAAATCTTCCGCCCGCCAAATGTCAATGCCAACCGCTTTGCCCGTGGTCAAAAACTTGGCTGCCCCGTTCATCAATAGCCCCGTTCCCGAACCAATATCCAAGACCATTTCGTTGCCTTTCCAATCAATTTTTTTGAGCAAAAAATCGCGCATCAAAAACTTGCCTTTGATGCCATAAAAATACATCGAAAAACCGAGAATGAAGAGAATCACGCCGATGAAAACAAGAAGAAAACCGCCGTATTTCAAGGCAATATTTTCCGTAAAATTAGGCACAACGCAACCGCCTAAAATACCTAAACTACCGAATATCAATAAGTTACGCATAATATCGGGCGCGTCGAAACCGTAGTTAGTTTTATTCATTTTTTTATATTTTTAAATTAAATGAAGCATTTTAGAGCAATTTATAAGACGTTCTAATTAAGTTAAAAACCGCCGTCGTCAAGTCGTCTAAATCCGTCAAACGGACTTCCGTTGCGTATTTTCCCGACCATTCTTGGCACTTAAAAATGGGTGGCGTTTCCGAAAAATGCGGCAAATAAAACTTGACATTCAAGGCTTTTTGCATCGGTTTTATGACTAAAAATGTTTTTGTGTGCGTAAAAACGATGCAGTTTTTGGTGGCACTAAACGCCACATTTTCCCAATCTATAACCTCCAAAAGTAGGGTATCGAAAAGGTCGGAAACGACTTGTTGTTTACCTTCAAACAGGTCGTCCAATTCCACTTTGGCGCAATAATGCCAGCCTTTGCTGCTTCGGACATTTCGACCGCATTTTTGGCAAATTTCCATTCGTTTATTGTAAAAATTGATGTAAAAAGTGGGTAATTTCTATTTCAAAACAACAAAAAATGAGGAATGTTTTGAATCCTGGGACCCCTCAGTATAAACGCCTTTTTTAGGTATTTTTTCTTGACAATTATCAATTTTACCAACTCCGATTTGCCCACACCTTTGCACCATCAATCATAACACAATAGATTGACGCTCAAACTTGTTTAAAAATCATCAAATCAAAATCGGTAATGGTACTAAAATTTATCAAGGCGAATTACGTGAGTTATGTGTCGCAAACTTTGGCAATGCTCGTTTTTTCGTTTTTCGTTTATGCTTACACGAGTGACATTGGGATTAGTCACCCTTTGCAAACCTTGCAATCATTCATCTTTAATGCACCTTCGTTTTTTAAAAATCTGATAATTGAAAGCGCGTATAATTATCTGTTTTTTCTCCCTTTCGTGATTATTCCGCTTTTGTTGTTTTGGATTTTGTTTAAACGCTTTTTTTTCAAATATCGAATTCAACAAATTGAAAAACATTCATCGGCGCATTTTGTCCATGATTTTTTTGAGTCCACTTTTTCGACCTTTGCTTTTGTGCTTTTAACCATGATGACTGTGAAATTAACAGACCAAGGCATCATCAAATTATACAACAATTTTGACGACCATCCGTGGTATGCCGTGCCGATTGCCGTTGCTGCGTTTTTCATTTTTGAAGACACTTGGTTTTATTGGGTTCACCGCGCCATGCACCACAAATGGGTCTATAAATACGTCCATGCCTCGCACCACGTGAGCGTTGATACGTCGCCGATGACCCAAAATGCGTTCAATTTTGTGGAAGGTTTGCTTTTGCCACTTGGCAGTATCATTCCACTTTTTATTTTTCCGAGTTATGGACCCGCTTATTTTGCCTTTCTGATGTTCGGCGGCACGGTGAATATGGTTGCTCATTCGGGCTATGAATTTTATCCAAAATGGACATTGTTTTGGAAAACAACGGCAACGCACCACAATATGCACCACCAATATTTCGACGGTAACTACGGAACACATTTTACCTTTTGGGATAAAATCTGTAAGACTGAATTTGCCGATTATGAAGAAAGATTTTTGGACATCAAACAACGTACATTAACTAAAAAATAAGCAGCATGGACTTCTTTGAACTACCCGTTTTAGCCGTCAAATCGAACACAAAAAATGCTTTAACCATTGATTTTGACATTCCCGAAACGCTTAAAAACATCTTCCAATTTACCGCAGGTCAACACATTGCGCTTGATTTTAAATTGGAAAGAAACAACTACCGCCGTTCGTATTCAATTTGCGCATCGCCAACTGAAAACAGGTTGACGATTAGCGTTAAAAGGCAGCACAACGGCATCGTTTCCAACTACATCAACAATGCTTTTCATAAAGGTTTGGACGTGCGCGTATCTGCGCCGTTTGGTGGTTTTTTTGATGGGAAACAAGTCGAAAATACGCAAAACATCATGCTTTGGGCGGGCGGTAGCGGCATTACGCCTCTGTTCAGCATTTTGAAATATTTGGTTACAACGGATAAAAACAGTGTTATTCATCTAATTTATGCCAATAAAAACGCCAAAAGTGTGATGTTTTATGACGAATTGACCCATTTAGAACGCGCTTTTCCGCAACGTGTAAAAGTGACGCACGTGCTTTCGGACGCACAATCGGAAGGAAATAATCTGTTTAAATTCCTATTCAAACAACCCAAAATCGAAGGCGCTTCGGTTGGTTATGTGGATGCAGATTTTATCAAAACCAAGGCAATCTCAAAAGCCGTTCACTACATCTGTGGACCCGAACCGATAATGCAAGCGTGCGAAAAAGGTTTGCGCGAAATGGGCATTGATAAAGAAAATGTGCATTTGGAATATTTTTCAAACGGCATGAATACGTTTAAAAGTGTTGAAAATGCACGCTTACAAGTGCATTTGAATGGTCAAAAACACGAATTAGATTTGAATAAAAAAAATCTTCTCGATGCCCTTTTGGATGCCAAATTGAATCCACCTTATGCCTGTCAATCGGGTACTTGCGGCTCATGCAAAGCCAAGTTATTGAGCGGCGAAGTGACGATGGCGCGTGATTTTGCTTTGAATGAAGCAGATAGAGCCGAAAATCGGATTTTATGCTGCCAATCTTGGGCAAAAACGGAGAACGTGGTGATACAGTTTTAATTTTTTTTGCAAAATAGGACCCCTCAGTATAAATGGCATTTTTGGGTTCAAAATCATATAATTAACCATTTGTCATTCACCATTCACCATTATTTAATGTCAAAAAAAAAATCGTTTTTCATTTTTTTTTTAAGCTTGAAAATGCTCAATTTACAGGCACAAGCGCGGGAAAAAATTCGGTTTAAGCCACATTTTTCTCAAACCACAAGCATGGTGTGGCGATTCCAATCGGTAATTTGGCAGCGAAAAACAAGTTTGGATTTCATTCTGCCACGGTCGTCGAAGCCGATGTGTCACCGCAATTTTTTATGCGGCTTACATGGGATTTTTTTCAATTGAGATATACTGAAAAAGTGGCAATTGGCAATCAATTTATGGATGTTGGTAGCAACAATAATGGTAACGCTTTTTATCTATCTGTTGGCTATCAAAAGGCGATAAAACAGTGGAAATATTACGGATTTGCAGGTTCAGGCTTGACATTGCTAAATGACCCAAAATTGGAAACGGTGCTTTTGGACAATGCCCGTTTTACCTATTTAAACAATCAAAATGCACAAGGTTTTAGCGTAAATTTAGGCATTGGCGTCGCCTATATATTGTCGAATAAAGAACAATTTAAGATAGAAACTAACTTTTTCAATCTGCCAAATTTAGAAAATTCGACTTATTTATCGCTTCAATTGGGTTATCATTTGTATCTAAATAATCCTAAAAACACGTTATTTCTAACCCATTAAAACAGAAAATTTAACTAATAACTATTGCAAAAATTATTTTTAATGCTGTCAAAATCAATGTTTTATGGAAATTTTCGTTTTTAAAACCAATATAGAATCCGCCGATTTGCCACGCATCAAACAAACATTTGACGCCCTGCCTTCTGTTCAAAAATGGACAATTGATTTCGATGATTGCGACCGCGTTTTACGGATTGAAAGTCCGTCTGAAAATACGCTCCCGCTTGTTATTGCTGAAGTTGGCGCATTGGGATTGATGTGTATAGACTTGGATTATTGAAAAGGGGACCCCTCAGTATAAAAGCCCTTTTTAACTGTGATTTATTGACAATTATCAATTTTACCGACCTTGATTTGGCCACACCTTTGCATTATTATTTAAAGAAAATCATGTTATGAAAAAAATAATATTCTTCAATTCCTACACAACAAAAATTATCGGATACGTCCTTTTCACGATGTCTTTCCTGATTTGGGGTGCCCTATTTATACTCCCATTTTTTATCAAAGACGTATCCAAAATTATTGCGGTCAATACCATCTTGTTCATCATCAGCGAAGGCAGTTTTGTTTTATCTATTTTGATTTTGGGCAAGGCGTTTTGGCAAAAAA
>JAYUKJ010000880.1:0-2291 GCA_043764555.1 Saprospiraceae bacterium | reverse complement strand
TGACTGCCTGCGGGAACGCATAATTGACCGCTTTGACCACTGCAAATACTGAGGGGTCCAGTTATTGAACACGTTAATTGATTGCCAACTGTCACTTGCTTATTGCAAATACTTTGGCAACCGCCGACTTCCGTAACCGTTACTGAATAGTTGCCCGTCGCGTTGACGGTGATGCAATTTGTGGTCGCACCTGTATTCCATAAATAACTTTGACTGCCTGCGGGAACGCATAATTGCGTGGATTGTCCGCTGCATAAGTTAGAATTACCCGTAATTGAACACGTTAATTGATTGCCAACGGTCACTTGTTTATTGCAAATGCTTTGGCAACCACCGACTTCCGTAACCGTTACAGAATAGTTGCCCGTTGCGTTGACGGTGATGCAATTTGTGGTCGCGCCTGTATTCCATAAATAGCTTTGACTGCCTGCGGGAACGCATAATTGCGTGGATTGTCCGCTGCAAAGGTTAGAATTACCCGTAATTGAACACGTTGCTTGTGGGCTAACAGTTACTTCTTTAGTACAACTATTAATACAACCATTTGCATCCGTAATCGTAACGCCGTAAGTGCCTGTTGTGGTAGCGTTGATGCAATTGCCCGTTTGTCCGTTGCTCCATAAATAACTTGCAAAACCCGTTGCAACGCACAATTGAGCCGTTTGTCCTTGACAAATACTGAGGGGTCCTGTTATTGTGCAGTTTGGTAAAGGATTGACAGTCAATAACTTAGTGCAACTATTGATACAACCATTGGCATCCGTAATCGTAACGCCGTAAGTGCCTGTTGTGGTAGCGTTGATGCAATTACCCGTTTGTCCGTTGCTCCATAAATAACTTGCAAAACCCGTTGCAACGCACAGTTGAGCCGTTTGTCCTTGACAAATACTGAGGGGTCCTGTTATCGTACAATTTGGTAAAGGATTGACAGTGACCACAACGCTAACGCTGCTGCTGCCGCAATTTGCGGTATTTGTCAAAGAATAGGTACCGCTTGTATTGACCGTAATTGTCGGCGTCGTCGCGCCTGTACTCCAAACGCCGCCGTTTGTATTGCCTGAAAGCGTCACACTGCCGCCGATGCAGAAAGATAAAGGACCATTTGCCGAAATGACGGGGACGATTGGACGCATAGCAACGTCAATCGTATTGCTACTCAAATTTATAGCGCCCGCCGTCGTCAAACCGCGCCCAATCAATGTGGCATTTTGGAAGAAATTAAGCGCACCGCTTGCGACAATTGTTCCCCTAAAAAGGGCATTAATCCCTAACTCAACAGCGCCATCTACTTGCCAAAAGACATTGCACAAAGACGCGCCGTTGATGAGCGTAATAGTTGCGCCTGTGTTAATCATAAACGCGCCACCAATTTTGAAAATAAAGACCGAATTTGGGTTATTTTGCCCATCTAAAATCAAGTTGCTCGTCAATGTGGAAGCTGCGCCCGTGCAGTAAACATTGGGCGTCAAGGTCTGATTGTTGCCGATGCCAACGCCTAAAACGAGTCCGCAATTGACGGCACTTAAATCGCCAAAAGCGGTCATTACATTCAATGACGCTTGTGCAGAAGCGGCGTCGGCAACATGAATATTGCCGTTGACGATGCCAGGAGGAAAGCCGTTGAAAGCACCTGCGTGCGTGCCAATATCGCCTTTTATGGTCGTGATTCCGACATTATTGATGGCGCCACTTGCGGTGAATAAACCAAAAGTAGATGTGGAACCTAATCGGATAGTTTGTGAAAAGATGTTCGTGTGGGGCAGTGACAGCATCATTATCATAGCTGTCAACGAATTAAGTAGTTTGTTTTTCATTAGAATTATGAATTTAATAGAGCGTGATTTATATTCCACAAAGGTGCGTCTCTATTAAGCCTGTACTCTTACATAATTCTTACTATAAGTTGCATTATTCACACGTTTTTTTTGTATTGTAACGCGCAAATAATAACATGGTCTAATTTAAGGCTTTCTCTTTTAACACATAGGCACATAGAACACATAGTTTTCCTTTCGTTTTACCTGTTTTCTTTAGAAAATGATTCATTTTAATCGTTTTACGCATAAAACTATGTGTCTTATGTGTCTATGTATTAAAAAAGAAAACCTTAAATTATGCCATGTTATTATTTACTCGTTACTAACCGATGATTTTGTAATAAAATAGCATACGAATTGCGCGGATTTAAACGGCATACAGCCATTTATTTGTTCTCGTTAGCCATTTATTTGTTCTCGTTAGCCATTTATTTGTTCTCGTTAGCCATTTATTTGTTCTCGTTAGCCATTTAT
>JAYUKJ010000879.1:0-7669 GCA_043764555.1 Saprospiraceae bacterium | reverse complement strand
CTGATTTTATTACAAATGTATGGAATTTGAGTTTTATAAAAAATTCATTTTCAACATAATACAAGTTAATTAAAATTACTGTTCAGTAATTTGAGGTTGAATTCAATGACGATTAGAGATTTGGTCTATCTTAGTTGTAAAAAAGGGGAACAAGTAGCTCCCCTTTCGTCTCACTAAAATGTATAAAAACAACTTTCATCTAAAATCTAAATCTATTTTTCAAAAAAGACCTTTCATAAGTTACAAAAAAGGACCCCTCAGTATTTTTAGTGTTTTGAAGGCTATTTTCGGTAGCGATGGAGCTTGCGTAAAGCGTGAACAAACAGTTCTACGGAGCAAGCTCCGTTGCTACCGAAAATTAATACCCCGGATTTTGCTTTAAAGTCGGCTTACCATCAATCGCGCTCACGTCAATTTGCTCTTGCGGAATCGCGTAATATTCATGTTTGCCTTTGATGAATTTTGCGTTTTTGAGCAACGGACGTTTTGTGCGTTCCACATCTAAATATTTATTGATTTCAACGTCTGCAATACCCCAACGCACCAAGTCAAAAAAGCGGTGTCCTTCCAAAGCAAATTCCAAACGGCGTTCAAAACGAACGGCATCGCGGGCAAAATCTTTGCCTTTTGCGGTAAAAGTTGTATTTGCCGCCGCATACGTGCTGATTTGATAATTTGCCGCAGGCGCACCACCGACAACGGTGACTTTTGACCCCGTTCTCACGCGTTCGCGGATGATGTCCACATAGACTTGTGCCTTGTCCAAACTACCAATTTCTACCTCACACTCTGCCGCCCATAACAAGACATCGGCGTAACGAATCAAACGGAAATTGTTGGCTGAACCGCGCCAATATGTTGCGAATGTTGCCACTAACGAGCCTTCTTGACGTTTGTAATACGCGTTTTTAATCGGCGAATAAGGACCATAAGTACCCGATTGGTCCCGAATCCAGCCTTGTCCAGGGTGTAAACCCCAATCCAAAAAAGGAATGCCCCGACGACCGACCGACCAATCCAAACGCGGGTCAATCGGCGTTGTGTTGTCGGCGGTGTAAGCATCCGTACTTTTCAAATATGTACCGTTTACAATGTCGCTTTTAAGGTCAGTCGCGTTAAAAGTTGTAAATAAAGGCAAACCCGTTGCGTCCGTTTTGTGGGCATTGACCAAATTTTGAGATGGCTGATGAAAACCGCAGCAACCCGAAGGTGCGCCACTGTTCGCAAAAGGAAACGCGAGTGCTTCCGAAAAACCGCCATTTTGCCCTTCCGATGCGCCGTCATTGACGGAATATTGGATTTCAAACACCGATTCTTTGTTGTTATTGACATCTGCATTGTAGTTGTCGCTGTAATTTTTAGCCAAGTTAAATTGGTTGCTCGCAATAATTTCGTTCAACAACGGCAAGGCTTCTGCGTATTTCTTTTGAAACATTTTGGCTTTTGCCAAATAAGCCTGTGCCGACCATTTTGTCGCCCGACCTTGGTCTGCTTGTTTTGTTGGCAAATTGTCAACCCCCGCTTTAAAATCGGCTTCAATGTTCGCCCAAATGTCTTTGTCGTTCGGCACGCGGAAATCCTTGACATTTTCGTCAATGTAAGGCACGAAATTCCACATTTTTTTCGCTTCAAAGTGGTAGTGACCGCGCAAAAAACGCGCTTCGCCTTCAATGCGTTTGGCAACGTCGGCACTAATCGTATTTTTCGTTTTAGCGACCGCGAGGGTTCTCAAAGTGTTGTTAGCCCGCGTCACGCCTTCGTAGCAATGCCACCATTTTCCGCGAAAAAATTCGTTGGTTGGCGTTGCCGAAAAGTCCTCAATTTGATTGCCTTGCGATTGATCACCCGGGTCAGAACCCTTGTGTGAGTCGCCTGCCGCCACGCTGCCGTAAATCCAATTCGACGGGGCTGCGTGCCACGGGAAGGATTTGGTGTACGTAAACGGATGCTCCAAAAAGCCGTCAATTGCGGCATAAGTGCCTGTCAATAAGCCATTTACGCCTTTTTCAGTTGCCGAATCTTCGATGGCCAACGCGCCTTGTGGCTTCACACCATCGAGATAACCGCTACACGCGACTGCACCAATAATCGTCGCTGCTGCGAGGATTGAGAAATATATTTTTTTCATTTTTATTATTTTTTAGTGCCACGGACTTCAGTCTGTGGAGTGTTAGAGATTCACGGATTGACATCTGTGAAGTGTTAGAAATTCACGGACTGAAGTCCGTGATACAATTTTAAAATCGGCCCCCTCAGTAGTACGATTTTTAAGTTTTTAGAATTTATAAATTCCCGAAGGGAATATATGTTTATAGAAAATTGTGAGACAGGACGCTTCAATCCCGAAGGGATTATATGTCTAATTTCTGCACTTTTAACATACAATCCCTTCGGGATTAGGTCAAATTGTGCATTCATTTTCTATAAACATACATTCCCTTCGGGAATTTTTATCTATAAAATAATTCTAAAAACTTAAAAATCGGCCCCCTCAGTATAAAACTGATTTTTGCTCAACATCGGTAAGATTTCAAGTCTCGCCAAAGTTTAAACGTTTAAACATCTGCCTATTAAAACAATTAAAACGTCAAATTCAAACCCACCAAAAGCGTTTTAGCCACAGGATAAGACCCTCTATCCACGCCAATATCCAAGTTTGTTGTCCGAGAATCACCCGCCGCGAAAGAGCGCAAACTCAATTCGGGGTCTAAGCCAGAATACTTGGTTTTGGTCCACAAATTTTGACCTTGCACGTAGAAACGGAGTCTTTCAATACCAAATTTTGCCAACAGTGCTTTTGGCAAAGTGTAGCCCAATTGCAAGTTTTTCAAACGAACGTAAGAGCCATCTTCTACGAAATAACTGTTTGTTTCCGTTTCGCCGTTCGGTGTGCCAGAGCTTACTTTCGGAATCGTTGCGCCCGTATTTGTCGGTGTCCAAGCGTTTAGAATGTCAACGCCCTTGCCACTTTGGTAGAACACACCCGCAAAATCGGAGAAGTATTTTGTAAAATTATACACGTCATTGCCTTGCGAACCTTGAAAGAAAATCGCTACGTCGAAGTCGCTGTACGCTACGTTGAGGTTCAAACCATACGTAAAATCGGGGTGCGGATTGCCGATAATTGTGCGGTCGCTTGCGTCAATTTTACCGTCATTGTTCACGTCTTGATACTTAAAACGACCCACGCCGTCTTCATTTGTACCAAAACCTTGTTTCGCGCTGCTGCCCACTTCGGCGGCATTTTGGAAAATTCCCAACACGTTGTAGCCGTAGAAATAAGACAAAGGCAAGCCTTTTTGCGTCCGCGTCAAGCGTTGTTCACGGGCTTGTGCGCCAGCGATTGCAAATAAATCGTTATCACCCAATTTGTCCACGTTGTTTTTGTAAGAGGAAATGTTGAAACCAACGTCATATTTGAATTTATTAAACGTGTTTTTGTAAGTGATGCCCAAATCAACGCCCGTATTCGTCATTTCACCAATATTGATGTACGGCGGATTCGCAAAACCGCCCGTTGCGGCTTGTGGCACTTGCACTAACATATCGGTTGTTTTTCTATTGTATAAATCCAAAGAAACAATCAATCTGTTTTTCAAAACGGCGGCGTCAATACCGAAGTTTGTGCTTGTTGTTGTCTCCCATTTCACGTCGCTGTTGCCCAATGAAGAGGTAGCAAAACCCGATTGCGAAGACGTTTTAGTGCCTTGAATGTCATAGTAAGTCGTGTTAACATCCGAGCTAAACAAGGTGTAAGACGCATAATCGCCCACTTGTTGATTGCCCGTTTGCCCCCAACCGACCCGTGCTTTTAGGTCGTCGAACATCTTGAAAGGTGCGAATTTTGTCAACCGCAAACCTGCACTAAACGCGGGAAAAGTTGCGTACCGATTGTTGACGCCAAAGCGCGAAGACCCGTCCCGACGAACGGTAGCCGAAGCCAAAACAAAATCATCATAATTGTAATCCACTTTTCCAAAAACCGAAAACAAACGGTTTGCCGTGCGGCTGCCGTCGTTAGAAATGCCGCTTGCCCCGACGCTCAACGTGCGATAATCCAACCCCTCAGTAAAAAACGAGGTGCGACTTGCGTACATCGAAGAACCTTTCGACTCAATCGCTTCCGTACCGACGTAAGCCGTAATGTCGTGTTTGTCCAATTTCGTTGAATAGGTTAACGTATTAAAACCATGTGTAACCAGCGACTGTATTAGCCGTTTGTTCCAATTTATTAGACCCGACAACTTCCGCATCTTCGTAGTTGATGCCCGTAAATTTGTTGATTTGACCGCCCAAATAATCAATCCCAATGCTCGTTTTAGCCGTCAATCCTTTCATCAAATCCACTTCCATAAACGCATTGCCGAAGACGCGCAGACGGGTATCGTAGTTGTCTTTTGCCCGTGTCAAAGCCCAAACGGGGTTTTGAGCATTGTTGAAACCGCCAACGCCGCCACCTGCGTAGGTCACGCCGTCCGTTCTGTAAACGGGTAAAACCGAAGGCATCCGAATCGCCATCGTTACGGGATTTTCCGTATTTTGGTTAGAAATGCCGACTTTTGTGGAATAAGAAACCGACAGATTTTCACCAATGCGAACGTTCTTGTTGATATTAAAATTAGTGTTCACGCGACCCGTAAAACGTTCATAACCAGTGTGTAACAAAATGCCATCTTGTTTCATATATCCGCCCGAGAAGGCATAACTACCTGCGTCGCTGCCACCCGTGACGCCAATGTTGAAGTTTTTGGTGGGTGCATTGTTGAAAATTTCATCCAACCAATTAGTCCCGTTTTTGTTTGTCAAAACCGTTCCTTCGGCGTTTAAAGCCGTCGGTACTGAGGGGGTCGCCCCGTTGCCAAATTTAGGATGCGATGGATTTTGTCCATTGTTTTTTTGCGCTGCCCAAAGCACGTCGGCAAATTGTTGAGCCGACAAAACACCAGGCAACGTCGGCACAACTTGCGTACCCGTGTAAGCGTCAAAAGTCAATTTTGCTTTACCCGCTTTTCCGCGTTTTGTTGTGACGATAACCACACCGTTACCCGCCCGTGCGCCATAAATCGAAGCCGCCGAAGCGTCTTTTAGGACTTGAACGGTCTCAATATCGTTCGGATTGATGTCGTTCAAACCCGTTTGCGTCGGCACACCGTCAATGATGTACAAAGGTTCGTTGTCGCCGACCGTACCAAAACCGCGAATCCGCACCATTGTTCCGCCGCCTGGGCCGCCTTCTTGACCGACCGAAACGCCCGCAATCCGCCCTTGCAAAGCCTGTGCAACGCCCGTAGAAGGCACGGCCAAAAGGTCTTTGTTGGAAATTGTGCCAACTGCCCCCGTGATATTGCGTTTTACTTGGCTCGAATAGCCCGTAATAACAACTTCTTTGAGGCTTGAGGCTTCCGTCAAAACAACCACAATCGGCGTTGTGCTGCCGTCAACGGTCAACTCTTGCGTGTTGTAGCCCACAAAAGACACCACGAGGATGTCTCCTTTTTTGGCATTGAGCGTAAAATTGCCCGATACATCGGTCACAGCTCCGTTTTGCGTGCCTTTCACAAGAACGCTTGCCCCGATAAGCCCTTCTTTTACGCCCGCCTCAGCAACCGAAACAGACCCCTGTAATCTGTTGAGCGGAGGCGATTGACACCGAAAGGAACAGTGCCAACAAGATGAGTAAATAGTTTTTCATACTGAATTATGATTTGACTGAATTAAGAAATTGATAAAACAGGGTATTGATTGATTTAACTGAATTGAAATTGGGTAAAATGAGTGTGTTGATTTGTTGATTTAACTGAATTAACTCATGTTACGCAGAGGTGCAGCGCACCGTGATATTTGTAGGAAAAAAAGATATAAATGCCATTAGGTGCAGCGCACCGTAACTTATTCACAACTAATGGTTTCGGTGCGCTGCACCTTTTGAACATTATTCCTACTAATTCCTACAAATATTAAGGTGCGCTGCACCTCTGCGTAACATGAGTTATAATATCTCAATATCGCACAGTATCGTTTTCAAATTATAAACAAGCGTTCATGAAAAGAAATATCCTTCAAATCCGCACTTTCATTTTTATAGCTTTTTTCCTTCTTGCGAATAAAGCCGCCGCGACGCATTACCGTGCGGGAGAGATTTGGGTAGAGCAAACTGGCCCATTGACCGTTCGGGCAACAATAATCACGTACACCAAAGCGAGTAGTATTCCCGCCGACCGTGATTCGCTCGACATTGATTGGGGCGACGGCACAATACGCAAAGTGGCGCGGTCAAACGGCAACGGGCGGGGCGTTATCTTGAACGGCGACATCAAATACAACGAATATGCTTCCTCGTACACCTATCCCGGGCGGGGAACGTTTGTGATTTCTATGACCGACCAAAACCGAAATGGGGGTGTTTTGAACGTCAATTTCCCTAATTCTGACTTGATTCCGTTCTATATTGCTACCTCTTTTACGTTTTTGAACGCCAATTTTAACGGCTACAACACGACGCCGCGCTTGCTACAACCCCCGATTGACAAGGGCTGCGTCGGTAAATTATTTATTCATACGTTGAACGCCTACGACGCCGACGGGGACAGCATTGCTTACCGTTTGACGACGCCAAAACAAGATAAAAACAGCATCGTGCCGTTGTACGAATTTATTGACCGCATTCGGCCTAGCGTGAACAATGTGGCGACTTTGGACGAAGTAACGGGGCGTTTTACTTGGCGAACGCCGCAGCAAAGGGGTGAATACAATATCGCGTTTTTAATCATCAGTTATCGAGAAGGCGTGCCGATTGACACCACAATCCGCGATATGCAAATTTTAATTGAGGACTGTAAAAACGAGCCCCCGAAGATTGAAACGATTGATAAAATATGCGTCATTGCGGGTACAAACGTCGCTTTTTCTGTCCGTGCAACCGACCCCGACGCAGGGCAACGGGTCAATTTGACGGCAATTGGCGGCCCATTTGAAGTAAAAGTGTCGAAAGCGACCTTTAAAAATACGGCGGGATTTCGTGTGCCGCCCGTTTTAGATACTTTTCGTTGGCGAACGACGTGCGAACATATTGCCGAACAACCTTATACCGTCGTTTTCAAAGCGGTAGATAATTTCTTCGATTCAACGGGTTTGGTGGATTTGAAAAGCGTTCAAATTAAAGTCGTTGGGCCGCCGCCCGAAGACCCGCGTGTGGTGTCATTGAACGGACAAGCGACCGTGAGTTGGAAAAAACCTTACGCCTGTGAGGGCGCGGCTGACCGTTATTTTTACGCGTTTTCGGTGTGGCGAAAGCAAAATAGTAGCCCTTTTACGCTTGATACCTGTAAAACGGGACTTGACGGACGCGGCTACGACATTATCGTTTTTGATACCCTTTTTCCTTCCGCCGCAGGGCGTTATCAATTCATTGACAAAAGCGTTGAGCGTGGAAAAACGTATTGTTACCGCATTTTGGGGCATTTTGCGAAGCGCACAACATCGGGAAATCCGTTCAATCTCGTGGCGAGTTTGCCGTCCGAAGAAGCCTGTGTGCAATTGCAACGCGACATTCCATTGATTACAAACGCGACGGTCGAACAAACGTCTTTGACAACAGGCCGCATTTTGGTTCGTTGGACAAAACCCGTCGCTAGGGATTTGGACACAATCCTCAATCCGCCGCCGTATC
>JAYUKJ010000878.1:0-2295 GCA_043764555.1 Saprospiraceae bacterium | reverse complement strand
TCGGAGAGGATTTTTTTATCCAAAAACACGTTTTGTTCCGCCGCAATGTCCATCATGCCGACGCCCAAAACGAGGGGAATATTCAGGTCTTTGAGTTGGGAAAAGAGCAATAAATGGCGCTCCAAATTGGTTAAATCGGCGATGTAAATGATGGCATCGGGGAAACTTTCGTCGTTCGGATTGCTCAAAATATTCAATACGACGCGCTCATCTTGCGAGTTCGGATAGAGGCTGTACGTGCCGGGTAAATCAACGATTCTAACGTCGCCGCCGTCATTTGGCAAGGTCATTAAACCCGTTTTTTTATCGACCGTCACGCCCGGAAAATTGCCGACTTTTTGGCGTAAACCCGTCAATTGATTGAAAATTGACGATTTTCCCGCGTTTGGATTGCCTACGAGGGCGAAAGTGAATGTTTTAGAAGCCATATAAATTTGATGTAGTCGGGATGCTGCATAAAGATTTGACAACTTTTAAAATTGCCAAATCTGAAAACGTGTTGCGCGATTGTTTAAAAAATTTCAAGTACAATGTGTTGCGCTTCTGCCTCACGGACGGCAATATTGCACTCTTCGACCTTAATGTAAAGTCCACCGCCAAAAGGCACACGACGCACCAAACGCAATGATTTTCCGGGCAAAACGCCCATTGAAAGCAGTTTACTTGCCATTTTATCGTCGGTAAATTTATGGATAATACCGATTTCTCCGTCTTTAAATTGGTCGAGTGTCTCGAAGTGACTCATGTGTTTGGAACATTAAAATTGAATTGAATTGTTTTAGTTTGTCACAAAAAAAAACGTTTAATTGTTGTTCGATTTAATTGTTTTTGATTAATTAAATTGCGTTAATTAATGGAATTTAAAACGATTAAAACGCTTAATTTTTAAATTAATTTGAGGACATTTTTCTTAAAATAAAATCAATTAAAAATCATTAAATCTAATCGCTTTTTCTTGCTTTTCATAAACCATAACTATCGTACTATCAATTAGTTATGTCAAAAATAGGACCCCTCAGTATATTTGGGTTTTCATAAAAAAAATGCTTGTCTTTAACTATAAAAAACAGCGTTAATTATCGTTATAAACAGCATTGAATTAATTCAAAAAAATGCATCAATTTAAGCGTGTAATGGCGCTATATCATTGATTCAAAAAGTAGCGTAAAATAATAAAATTGAATGGGTAATTAAGAGGCACAATTTTAAATAAATACTTAGCAGCGTCTTCATCATTGACAATTAACCATTCATCATTAACCATTAATCACTGTTCTAATTTAGACTGAATTTGGATAGCAAAGGTATATAGTGTAATAACAAACGACCGCTTTTGTTCAAAAAAGATTTTAGGATTTTTTCAGTCTGCTTTGATGTCCTTAAAATTCATAATTTATTAAAATGATTTATGTTAAAACCTTAAATATTAAAAAACGACGCGCTTTAAGCCGTTAACTGCAGGGTAATAAATACCTTTGCCAAAAATTTAGATATGACTAACGACGCAGAAAAATACGCATTACGCGGTGTGAGTGCCAACAAAACGGACGTTCACGCGGCTATAAAAAATTTGGATAAAGGTTTATTTCCGACGGCTTTTTGCAAAATATTACCCGATTTTGTTGGTCACGATGCCGACTATTGCAACATTATGCACGCCGATACGGCGGGAACAAAGACGAGTTTGGCTTACCTTTATTGGCGCGAAACGGGCGATTTGTCGGTCTGGAAAGGCATCATTCAAGACGCAATTGTGATGAACTTGGACGATATGGCCTGCGTTGGTTGCGTGGACGACATTGTTTTGAGTTCAACAATTGGACGGAATAAAAAATTGATTTCGGGCGATGTTATCAAAACTTTAATTGAAGCAACCGTCGAATTTAGCGAGACGATGCGCGATTTTGGCGTCAACATACACCTTGCGGGCGGCGAAACGGCTGATGTCGGCGATATTGTGCGGACAATTGACGTGGGTTTCACGGCTTTTGCGCGGATGAAACGTAAAAATTTGGTCATTAATCGCGTTCAAGCGGGTGACGTCATTGTCGGCTTTTCATCTTCAGGAAAAACGGTATATGAAACCGAATACAACGGCGGTATGGGCAGCAATGGATTGACGTCGGCACGGCACGATGTTTTGGCGCACGAATACGCCGAGCGCTTCTCGGAAAGTTTCAATCCCGCGACACCGCGCAGCGTGGTTTACAGCGGCAGTAAAAAATTAACTGATACATTAATTATTGACAATCAAGAGATTACGGTTGGAAAATTGTTGTTATCACCAACGCGGAC
>JAYUKJ010000877.1:0-7690 GCA_043764555.1 Saprospiraceae bacterium | reverse complement strand
AATGTCTCGCCGTACGATTTTGCCGTCGTCATTTCACGGCTGTTTGCATCAGGTTCGTCGTTGTGGAAATAAAGCGTCAACGGCAATCCAGAGAACGGCGCGAGGTACAATTCAGCGCGGTATTCCGACTTCGTCATGGAGGCATACCCCTCAGTAACGATGGTCTGTTCGTCTTTATCGTAGGTCTGTTTGGTCGCCGTGACGCGGTAAGTTGTGCTAAATTCAGGCTCATTCCACCACAATTCGTTGCCTGTTAAGGTCTCCGTTTTCAGTATTTTTCCATCCAAAGTGGCAATCGTCACAGTCGAACCCATTAAGGCTTTGCGCGTCACTTTATCAAAAACCAATACTTGCATTTTGATATTCGGACGTAATTTTAATTCCTTCGTAATTGTCGTTATTGGTTCATAAAGTCCCTTTGTATTGAAAGGAATCGTGTCGGGTAAGAAGCCCTTTTTTGAAGCCACTATGAGATATTTACGATTAAGGTCGAGTGGATATTCAAAAGTATTACCATTCATATTCACGTCGTACTTAATCAATTGTCCCGTCGCAGCGTCCAAAAGGTCGAAGCGGCAACCATTCAAAGGCGTACCCGAAGAAGCGTAAAGCGACGTTGTTGTAAGGCGTGCTTTTAGTTCTTGCATATAAATATCATTGCATATGCAATCCTTTTCTTTCGAGCCGCAAATCCCGCCTTCCCGATTGGAAACAAAATAATAGCGTCCTGCATCAGGCGAAAACGACGGATAAAGGTCGTCATAACCAGAGTTAATCGGCGCGCCTACATTTTCAGCGGGCAGCCAATTAGCACCATCTTTTTTCATTCTAAAAATATCAAAACCGCCCAAAGTTTTACCCCCCTCAGTAGAAAAGAGTAAAATTTGCTGTTCAGACATAAAAAACGGGGTGACATCATCTTTTGACGTGTTGACCGCGGCGAGATTTTGAGCAAGTCCTAAACGTCCGTCTTTTTCAAGTTCTGCAAACCAAATATCCAAGCCGCCTTTTCCGTTCGGACGGTTTGAGACGAAGTACAAAACGTCTTTGTTGCGCGTTTTGTCGAAACCAACGTTAGGCTGTGTATTCGTAAAACCTTTCATATTAACCTCCGAATCCAAGATTTTAGCGAATCCCCACGTGCCGTCTGCGTCTTTTGAGCGCGTCCAGATTTGGGTATCGAAATCGCCGCTTTCGTTCACCGTACTAAGCGTGTAAAATAAGCGATTACCTTCTGGAACAACCGTGTAATGCGCCGTATGAAGTCCTTCTTCCTTTGAATTAATGCTCAAAGGCAAGGCTTTTTCCTGAAAATTGGTGGCGAACACGTGTGTAACGGGT
The DNA here is from genome assembly GCA_043764555.1 of Saprospiraceae bacterium. Taxonomy (GTDB): domain Bacteria; phylum Bacteroidota; class Bacteroidia; order Chitinophagales; family Saprospiraceae; genus JAAFJT01. Next base: position 6,349 of record JAYUKJ010000877.1, on the reverse strand, counting down.
TTGTCGGTCGGTAAGGCTTGATAAGCCGAAGAAAAATATAGAATTGAACCAATCTGAACGGGTGCCGCGTCGATGAACGGCGTATTAATGTTCTCATTCAAGTGTGACACTTCATATACGTTCTTTTTACTTTCGATAGCCGCCCATTTTGAAGTCTCAATTTCGGTAGTTGCCAACGCAGCCATGTCGCCCGTAGCGTTAGCGGCGAGATATTTTTGGAAATAACCGATGGCTTCTTCGTATTTGCCACGGCTTTTCTTAACCAAACCCAATTTGTAATCGAGCAACGGCTGTTTTTTACCTTCATCGGTCTTCGATAAGGCTTCGTAATATTTTTCAGCCGCCGCGTAGTGGCGGGTCAATCGGGCAGCTTCGGCGGTTTTCCAATACAGGTCGGCGCGTTGCGGCTCGTCATTGAGGATAGTCATATAGTGCGACAACGCCGTGTTGTAGTCGCGGAGTTCAAAAGCATAATCCGCTTTTGTCTCATATTGTGGAGCCGTAATAACTTGCGCTTTTGCGGCAAAAATGCCAAAAAAAGCGAGAAGCAGGACTACTATTGAGGCTTTCTTCATCTTTAAGAATATTGTAGGATGCGTTGAAACGGGATCAATCGTTCGACTGTGCTGCGTTTGTTCGTGGTTCCAAGAAGATAGTTTGTTAATATTTTATGGTTGCTAATAGAGGCATCAAACAATAAAATGGGCGGATGGAGGCAATAATATTAGAATGGTTACTTGATTAATCTTTTTTCATGATAAGGTCCCCTCAGTATTTGAGCGCCTTTTAATTAGAATAGTAACTTGATTAATTTTTTTTCATGCTAAAGAGACCCCTCAGTATTTTGGCGTATTTTAACGGTCAAAGGCGTGATTTTTGTTCTAAAACCACCAGTTGACGCGTTACAATAGGCATTCAAAAAGCCGTCCAATTTGTCGTTCCAATTATCTATTTACAGATAAGTCGGGCAAAGGGTGCAATAGTTCGCAGGGCGCACTTTTGCAAAAATGTACACCATATTTAACTCCGGTCCACCGAAGCGATTGGAAGCGGTTTTGAACTGCGAAAAATTCGAGTCAAAATTGACGGCAAATTTCCAACGGTTGTAAACCAAGCCCACGTGCGGGGATATCGCGTCGCCGTTGCGCAGCGTAATACCCGCTTGCAGCGCAATTTGCTTCGTGTGTTTATCCGTGAGATAAAGACGACCACCAAGACCTACCAAAAATTCTTTGTGAGGGCCTTGAGATTGCGACGAAGCCTCAACTAAGACGTCGAAAAAATCGCTCACTCTCACGTTCGTTGACGCATAAAGGCTGTAACGGGGCGCGCATTTCACGGCTGGCTCGCCTTTGAAGCTACGGGTTGGATTGTTGACGTGAAAAACACCGAAACCCGCGTCGAGAGCCGACCGACTGCGCGGTGCTTGGCGGTGGTAGTTCAGACCTACGGACACGTCGGGATAGAAAATCGTTTCGTCAAACGTCGTCGCATCTTTACTGACGATGTTCGGGTCGAAACGCTTTTCGGCGTATTGGTCATCCCAAGTCAAGTCACCCGTTTTGAATGAACGTTGATTGAGTCCAACCGAGATGCCACCACTCACGAAGTCTTTTGTTGTGAGCGGGCGCAGATAAGAGCCAGACACATAGATAGCGGTGTTGTTCAGTTTTGACCAACCTGCTTTGTCGTAGCTCAGAAACGCGCCAATGCGGAAAGGCGGAATTTCCTTTTTAGACGCCATTTTCATGTCAACAGACCCTGAAAATGTCGTGTAATTGACGGGAACCCCGTTCCATTGGTTGCGGTAATTTGCGGTTCCGCGATACTCACCATTGAAAACGCCCGTCAAAGCGGGGTTCATGTTGAGCGGCGAAAAGCCGAAATTAGAATAGTGAATATCTTGCGCCACACTCAAAAGCGGAAGGCTAAGACACACTGATGCAAGGGCAAATAGTTTGTAAATTTGTCTCTTCACAGTTAAAATTATTTAATATGTTCGTCGAATTGTACGTTACTCGAATTATCAAACTTATTCTTAATATAAAACTAACAATAAAATTGACGTGGGATTTGATTCTACAAAAGTAGTTAAATCAAATATAAAAAGTAAATATTTTTTTAAAAAAAATAGGAGTGTGTATGTAGATAAGTCTTAGTCGGAGAAACAAAGAATTGTTTGTCAAATAGTTTCACTTTTGATAAAGCAAATATGAGTCTATTTTATTGAAATAGAGAAGGTTATGGTATATATTTTTTAAATTAATAAATAAAAAAACATATTCTAAAAAAAGTCCGTGCTTAATAATCGCCTTATCAATTATTTACGAAAAAGCAAGTTTTGACATTAAAGAACGTGCTTCATATTTTTCTTTTTAGCAATTGAAATTGTGCGTTATTTTCTGTTATCGACCTACGTGAGTTGTGCGCTAAAAAGAAAGGGAATCGGTGTTGAACCGATTCCCTTTTACTTATTTATTCTGTAAAAAAAGGTTAAACTTATTTCACCTTTTCAACAATTGCTTTGAATGCATCCGCATTGTTGAGCGCCAAATCCGCCAAAACCTTACGGTTTAACTGAATGTTAGCTTGTGCCAATTTGTGGATGAAGACAGAATAGCTCAATCCCAAAGGACGAACGGCTGCGTTGATACGCGCAATCCATAACCGGCGGAAAGCCCGTTTTTTAAGTTTGCGACCAACGTAAGCGTAGCCCATCGCTTTGTCGAGGGCGTTTTTTGCTACTGTCAAGACCTTCGACCTTGCGCCGAAGAAGCCGCGAGCGGCTTTCAATACCTTGCGCTTGCGATTACGCGAAGCGACCGAGTTCACTGAACGAGGCATATTGTGTGGATTTTTAGTGCAACGAAGGGGAGAAATTTGATACGTTATATATGACGTTCAATTTTTGACTCTCTTTCTCCTCCGTTCTCGTTAAATAATTAGGATTATTTAGAAAAAATTTCAAATTTCAGATTTCAAATTCCAAGGAACAAAATACTGATAATCACTTTGTAACGCTTTGGAACTTGGCATATTGAATTTGGAATATTCCTTAGTGATTGCTGCCCATACCCAACATCGTTTTTACACGAGGTGTGTCAACGCGGCTAACAACCGTTGTTTTTACCGACTCGCCTTTTTGCTGTGAGTCTTTGCGACGCAACAAGTGACGGTGGTTCGCATGAGCGCGTTTAACTTTACCGCTTCCAGTAACTTTAAAACGCTTCTTTGCTGCTGAATTAGTTTTAATTTTTGGCATGATTCAAAATCTTTTAAAATTTGAGCCGCAAAAGTAGTATTTCTACTTAAAACGGCAAAGAATTTCACCCCTTTTTTAAAATTAAAATTTAGAAACGAAAAAATACTGAGGGGTCCCGTTTCTGTTTCTATTTTTGCCAATAAATTAATTCACGTATTATAACACCAACACCATGCAACTTTTCGAGCAAATCCAAGAAGCCATTGATTACATCCACAGTTTCGTCGCCTTTGAACCCAAGGTCGGTATTATTCTCGGCACGGGTCTCGGCAGTTTGACCGACGATTTACTCGTTGCTTACGAATTAGACTACGCAGACATTCCGCATTTCCCCGTTTCAACCGTCAAAAGCCACAAAGGAAAGCTCGTTTTCGGCTATCTGGAAGGCAAAGCCGTGGTCGTTATGGCGGGACGTTTTCATTATTACGAAGGCTATTCAATGCAACAAGTGACGTTTCCCGTGCGAGTCCTTAAATTTTTGGGTATCGAAACGCTCGTGATTACAAACGTGGCGGGCAGTACAAACGCTGATATTGAGGCAGGCGACGTCGTTTTTGTCCGCGACCATGTTAACTTGCAGCCCGAAAATCCTTTGCGCGGTGAAAACGACGAGCGGCTTGGCGTGCGTTTTCCCGATATGTTAGAAACGTATGATAAAAATTTGATTCAGAAAGGTTTACGCATTGCGGAAAAAAATAGAATCCGCGCAACGTCGGGCGTTTACGTTGCCCTGCAAGGTCCAAATCTCGAAACGCCCGCCGAATATACCTTCATCAACCGCATCGGCGGCGACCTTGTTGGAATGTCAACGGTGCCTGAAGTTTTGGTGGCGCGGCATTCGGGTTTGCGGCTTTTGGTTCTGTCGATTGTGTCCAACAAATGTTTTCCGATTGAAGAAATAAAGCCAACGACGCTTGAATCCGTCATTGCGGTCGCGGCAAAAGCGGAGATGAAAATGCGTCTGATTGTCAAAGAATTAATGAAAGAAGACCTCTGATACTGAGGGGTCCTCATTTTTACCTACAATATTGATTTCAAATCAATTAATATCAAAATATCATGCCTCTAAATATTCCAGACCCAGGGTATAAACGGATTGTCATTGTCGGCGGTGGCTTTGGCGGTTTGACGCTTGCTCAAAAATTGGCCAACACGACCTATCAAGTTATTTTGTTGGATAAAAACAATTATCACCAATTTCAACCGCTTTTCTACCAAGTTGCCATGGCGGGTTTGGAGCCGTCGAGCATCGTTTTTCCGTTCCGAAAAGTGTTTCAAAAAGCCGATAATGTCTTGTTTCGCGTTGCCGAAATGATGGAAGTTTTTCCCGCTGAAAAGTACATCGAAACCGATAAAGGGCGCTTAAAATATGACTATTTGGTCGTTGGCGTCGGTGCGGATACCAATTTCTTTGGCAATCAACGCATTTCCGACAACGTGATTCCGATGAAATCCGTGAGCGAAGCCTTGTATTTACGCAATTCGATTTTGGAAGATTACGAAAAAGCCTTGCTCACCAATGACGCCGCGGAACAGGAATCGCTGATGGATGTGGTCATTGTCGGCGGCGGTCCGACGGGCGTTGAAATTGCGGGTTCGCTCGCCGAAATGCGTGAAAATATCCTCCCAATTGAATACAAAGAGCTGAATTATCGCCGAATGGACATCATTTTGGTGCAAGGCGGCAACCGCGTTTTGAACACAATGAGTCTTCAAGCGAGCAAAGCGGCGGATAGTTATTTGAAAAAAATGGGCGTTCAAATTATTTATGGCAATTATGTAACCGACTACGACGGCTCAACCGTGACGATGAAAGACGGCGCTACCCTATCGTCAAACAAAGTGATTTGGGCGGCGGGCATCGTTGGCAATCCCGTCAATGGCTTGCCTGCGGAAACGTTTGTGCGCGGCAAAAGGTTGAAAGTCAACAATTTATGTAACGTCGAAGGTTTTGATACAATTTTTGCCATCGGCGACATTGCTTACATGACCGACGCCAAATATCCCGAAGGACATCCGCAGGTCGCGCAAGTCGCAATTCAAATGGGCAAGCGCGTTGGCGAGAACTTAATTGCGCTGTCGAAAACCCAAAAAACGAAGCCTTTCGTCTATAAAGATTTAGGTTCGATGGCAACAATCGGGCGGCACAAAGCAGTGGTTGACCTCACTTTTTGGCGTTTCCAAGGCGCTTTTGCGTGGTTTGTCTGGTTGATTGTGCATTTATTTTCACTGATTGGTGTCAAAAACAAAGTATTCGTTTTCTTCAATTGGCTTTGGAGCTATTTCACTTTCGACCAAGCCTTGCGGTTGATTATTAAACCGAGAATTAAGAAACGCGTCGTTTAGACTGTGAATTTTTCTGAAAAGAGACCCCCCAGTATAAACGCCCCAAAAAAGCTAATTTCATCTTGAAAATGGGCAGAAATTAGCTTTTTTAGGGCGTTTATACTGAGGGGTCTCTTTTTCAGCATTAGTCATAAATATTTTTCTATATTTGTCTTTTTGAAATGCGATTGAGCCGCGAACGACGTTAGGGAAACTTTTAAAGTTGCCCGAACGTAACACAACGTACAAAAACCCGCCCCAATTTTTAATCCTTAATTTTTAATTTTTAATTCCCAAAAAGTGGAAACCCAAGCCTATTTCGAAAATATCCAATCCGAAATCTACCGCCGACTGACGGCTGCTGAAAGTCAAATTGACCTTGCGGTGGCATGGTTTACTGACCGTGTGTTGTTCGATGTGGTGTGTCAAAAAGCACGAAAGGGTGTAAAAGTACGGCTATTGCTGTTTGATGATGAGATTAATAAACATTTGGCTATCAATAAGTTAGAAACTTGTGGTGGGCGTGTTTTTCGCATTTCGGAGAAATTGATGCACAATAAATTTTGTGTTATTGACCGCGACATCGTTATTTTGGGGTCGTATAATTGGACAAACAAGGCGGCGAACGCATTGAACTACGAAAACACCCCCATCACGACGGGCGACCCGTTTTATGCCGACCAATTTGTTCAAGAAATTAGCCGCATTGTCGAACTGCATTTTGGCGAAAAACACGACACAACGACCGATTTTAGCCAAATC
>JAYUKJ010000876.1:0-2304 GCA_043764555.1 Saprospiraceae bacterium | reverse complement strand
CTCACCACAAAGCCTTTTATATCAATCGAACCCGACGTCACTTCCACTTGTAGTTCATCGAAAGCCGTCTCCATCATAATTCCGAAAGCCGCGCCGTTCGGGGTATTGATGACCGTAAATTTGGCCGCACCCGAGTTAACGACCGTTCCCGCTACCCCATTCAAAAAAGGCGTGAGTTTTAGGTTATTGACACCATTTGAAACAAAACCGACAAAAACGGGGTCGGTTGCCGTTGCCGTGTAATCCGTTACCAAATCCCGCACGGAATATTTACCGTCCGCGCCCAAAAAGACTTTCGCAACCGTCGTCACGTCGGCACTATTGTCATTAATTGCAAAATAAGGATTGTCAACCGTCCCGCCCGTATTGATAACTTTAACGGGATAAGGACTTGCGCCATCAAAGTTTAAAATCGTGGGCGCATTGCAACCCAAGGCGGCACCCGCCACATCATTACGCATAATAACAGGATAATAAACATTGTAAGTACCAGCCAAAACAACAGCACCACCGCCAGCAACATTGAATTCTATGGCATCAAACGTCTGTGTGGTGTAGAAACCACTAACGCCATTACCCATATCAATCAAGTTGGCTTCCGCAACTGTTTGTCGGACCGTTGTGCCAAGATAAGTCTTAAAAGTGACTGTTTTAGCGTCACTTAATGCCGTGAGTTCATATTTGAAACCGACAAAAGTTCCAACAGGATACGTATCAGGCGTGTTGTCATCTACCCGAAGTGAAGCGGTATTCGTAGCAAATACATTGACCTGTAAACCAATACCAACTGTGGCGAAGTTCGTCAATGACGCATCAATTAAGTTGGCCTCCGTTGCCGAGTTACCAGAGCCGCCCGATGCTTTTGTTGCTGCCATTCCAGTGAACGTGCCGTTAATCCAAGGACTAATTGTATTCGCAGGCGCACTTGCGACTTGCGCTTGAAGGCTGTCGCCCAAACACGTCGCCAGTATTAAGGTCAATAAAGCAATTTTGCGAAGCGCATTCACAAAATACCCCCCCTCAGTATTTTCCCTATTTTTTGGAAAAAAACCAGCTCTAAGCGCGTTGGCAAACTTAGCTGCACCTTTCTTAAAAAAGGCTTCGTGATAGTTGTACAGCAGTTCCATGTTTATTTATTTTAAATAATGATTTATGCGTTTAATGTAGTCGGCACATTTAGTTGCCGCGTTCTAAATTGTGTGGTTTAAAAATATGTACACGGCAGCTAAAATTGCCGACTACTTTAAAAAATGAATCGTTTTGAGTTTTAGTCGGTCTTACTTGCTTGAATTCCAATATTTTATGACTTAAATAATTCTAAAAAGGTATATTTTCAAGGTCAATAAAAGTGAATATGTTTGGGCAAAAAAAAGGTTGCCCTTTGCGCTTAAAACTTGAAAATACTGAGGGGGTGTATTTTTGTTGTAACTTTGGGTTTTCACTTTACTTTTTCACTTTTTAATTCAAAAAATAACGTCATGGAAGATAAAAAACCCGCTTTTTCTACGGATATTAGTCTTTTAGCTGAAACCTTCGGCGTCGAACGCACAAGCTACTGCGAACATCTAAACGCGTGGGTCAACGTAACGGGCGAACTCAATCAAGACGACCAAAAATTGTTGACCCGTATTTTTGAAAAATCAAAAGACGATATTAATTATTGGAATGAAGAAGAATTAAAAATTCAACTCATTGGCTTGTTGTTTTTCGTTGCCGATATTGACATAAAACATAAAATAAAAGTCTTCTACGAACGGCCTTTGTCCGCCAAAATTGGCGAACATGAATTGCACGTCATTGCCGACTGTTTTGTGGCCACACCTACCCAATTTAGTAAACCCAAACATCCTTATTTCTTTCTTCAAGAATACAAAAAAGGACGCGGCGACAACAAAGACCCCGAATGTCAAATGTTAATGGCGATGCTCATTGCCCAACAACTTAACCAAGACAATCAGCCGCTTTATGGCAGCTATTTGTTCGGCAGTCGGTGGCGTTTTACAACCCTCGTCGGTAATCAATATTGCATCAGCAAAGAATTTGATGCCGACGAAGAAGCGGATTTGCTTACCATCATCTTTATCTTGCGTAAACTCAAAGAACTTATCTTAAATCGTTGATTTTAAATTAATTAAATATTACATAAAATGGCATACCGAAGTTTTAAACTATCCGACTTGAAAGAAAAATTTGGAATCAACCAAATTACAGCACCACTTTTTGATGCTTCTGTTCCTCTTTTACCACCTTCAGATTTATTAGTTCAATTACTGAAATTAGCACGAACAAGTCCGTTAACGACCG
>JAYUKJ010000875.1:0-7721 GCA_043764555.1 Saprospiraceae bacterium | reverse complement strand
TGAGTTCCCAAGCGCGTTCGGCGAGTTTTTCCGTCAAGTATTCGACGTAATAAGAGCCGCCCCAAGCATCACAGGCTTTCGTAATGTCTGTTTCTTTTTGAATAAAAATCTGGGTATCACGCGCAATTTTTGCCGAGAAATCGGTCGGCAAAGCAATTGCTTCGTCAAGCGCATTCGTGTGCAGAGATTGCGTTCCACCGAGCGTTGCGGCCATCGCTTCGATGCACGTTCGAGCAATGTTGTTGAACGGGTCTTGCTCCGTCAACGACCAACCCGACGTTTGGCAGTGCGTGCGCAAAGCCATTGATTTATCGGATTTAGGATGGAAACTTTTGATGATTTTCGCCCAAAGTAGTCTTCCTGCGCGCATTTTGGCAATTTCCATAAAGTGGTTCATGCCAATTCCCCAAAAAAAGGAAAGCCGCGGTGCAAATTCATCAATGCTCAAACCGACCGCTAAACCCGCGCGGATGTACGCCATGCCGTCGGCGAGTGTGTAGGCGAGTTCGATGTCCGCCGTGCCGCCCGCTTCCTGAATGTGGTAGCCGGAGATGGAAATGGAGTTAAATTTCGGCATTTTCGCCGCGGTGTAAGCGAAAATATCGGCGATAATCCGCATCGAAGGTTCAGGCGGATAGATGTACGTGTTGCGCACCATGAACTCTTTGAGAATGTCGTTTTGAATCGTTCCCGTGAGTTTTTCGGGCGCAACGCCTTGTTCTTCGGCCGCCACGATGTAAAACGCCAAAATTGGAATCACCGCCCCGTTCATCGTCATTGAAACGGACATTTGGTCAAGGGGAATTTGGTCGAACAAAATTTTCATGTCTTCGACCGAATCAATCGCCACGCCCGCCGCGCCGACGTCGCCTTTTACGCGCTCATGGTCGGAATCGTAACCCCGATGTGTCGCCAAATCGAAGGCAACTGACAAGCCTTTTTGACCCGCCGCGAGGTTGCGCCGATAAAAAGCGTTGGACGCTTCGGCGGTCGAAAAACCTGCGTATTGACGGATTGTCCACGGCTGCGTCGCGTACATCGAACTGTAAGGTCCACGCAAAAACGGCGGCAAACCCGCCACAAAATCGCGCGGAACGGACCCCTCAGTATCCGCCGCTTTTTGAGGCACATCGGCGGTTGAAAAGACGTTTTTTACGTCAATTTTTTCGGGCGTTGCCCAAATATTGGCTTCGATGGTTTCTGAATTATCCGCAACGGATTTGAAAATATTGCGATTGAGCGGGCGGTTTTTAAAATCGGGCATTTTTATGATTTGGTTTTAAACTATTGATTTATTGAGACAACTTTCCGAAAGTTAAAAACTTTCGGAAAGTTTGACAATCAACGGGTTATGCAATCAAAATTTACTCTGCGTCAATTAATACATAATTCCGAAAATATATGTTGCTGCGTTCATTGTTCGCGCCCAATTTTATCCCCCCTCAGTATGCGGAACCTTTTACGCGCTTCGACGGCGAGACTCGAGTCGGTAAAATCGGTAAACAGTCTTTCGTAAAGTTCCTTCGCCTTGTCTTTTTGGTCGAGCCGCGTCTCGTATATTTCAGCCATTTCAAACAAAGCATTATCGGCGCGAATTTCTTCTTTGTAGTCTGCCAAAATCTTTTCAAAAGCGGTGATGGCTTTCGGATAATCGCGTTGCTTTTTATAAATCTGTCCCTTCAAATAATAGACATCATCATCGAGCGCGTGCTTCGGAAAAGCCGCTTTCAAGGAATCGAGCTTGACGAAGGCTTCGTCAAACCGGTTTTGAAACACCAATAATTCAGCCGCCGCGTAAACTTCAAGCGGTTCGGTTATCGAATCCTGCGTGTTGTCGAGAATAAAGACCGACATATCAATCGCGTCGTTTGAAATGAGTTTTGACGTTGAGGCTTTCAAAACGTCAAATTGCGTTTTTGCCCAATCAAAATCACCAAAGAAGTAAGACAATTTAGCATTTTTGAACCGCGCTTCGTGTCCCAAAATATCGTCTTTGTAGAGTTTATCAACCTGCGAATAAAGCAGCGTCGCGTCCCACCGTTCGCCTTTTATCAAGTAAAAATCGCCGAGACTCAATTTTGCGCGCGACTGCGTTTCTTTGTCCACCATCGGAAAAGCGACCAATTCTTCGAGCAAAACGATGGCTTTGTCCAAGTTTTTCAAGTAAAAGGCTTCCAAATCAGCGAGTTCGGCCACAATTGGTGCGGTGCGTTTGTTGCGCCCGATTTCGTCCAAAAACTGCTCATACTCCCGTTCAATTTGTTGTAATTCTTCTTTTGTGAACGTGAAACCTTCGGTCAATTTCTTTCTTTTGCAACCCAAAAGATTTTTTTGAGCTTCCACAAAGAGCGACGACAAGCGTCCTTTTTCTTCCAAAATATACTTGTAGCCGTCGATTGCCGCGTCAAAATCACGGTCGAGTTCGGCAATATTTGCCAAATCAAAAATGCGGTGACCATCTTCATCGTTCAGCTTATCGACCGATTTGAGTTGCCGAAACGCATTTTTATAATCCTTTTTTTGCAAAAATAACCACGCCAAAAGTTCAGGAAAAACCTTCGCTTTCGGGGCGTCTTGAATCCGCGTGTAGAGTTGGGTTTGTAATTCGGCTTGCTCTTTAGGACTTGCGGCGTGGCGCATGAGCATACTCTCAACGGATGGCAAATAGGATTCATTTTCCTGGATAGCATCAAGATACGCATTAATCATTTTTGGCACATCATCTTTTCGACGGTACAAATCCGCCAAATTGTAGGCGAATATATTTGCATTTCTCAGCAACTGCGCGCCGCGCTCGTAGGTCGCAAGCGCGAGGTCATAGCGGTTCATTTGGTTGAAACCCGATGCCAAAAGGTCAATCGGATAGCGGTCGGCGGGCAGTTTTTCGATGCCTTTTTTGTACTGCTCGTCGGCGGCGTCTTTTTTGTTCTGGCGCTCATAGACCTTGCCGAGCGTCACGTAGAGCGGCGAGCGTTGTGGTTCTTTTTTGATTTGCTTCGCAACGGTTTTTTCGGCGTCGTCGAATCGGTTCAACTCCATGAGGCAGGCTACGTAGCGCTCAAAATAATAGTCGCCTGAATTTTGCTGATTCAGTTTTTCGTAGAGCGCGACGGCTTTTTCATATTCCCCATTTTGGAAATATTGTTCCGCGAGTTGCGGATTGATTTGACCCCTCAGTATAAACGGCGTTGCGGCAAGCAACAAGGCAAATAATAGCTTTTTCATCGTCATTTTTTCAAATTTTATAATTGGGAATCAAAAGTAGTTCCGTGTAATTAGAAGCTGTTTGAGTTATTATTATTTCGTGTAAATCGTTTCTTTTCAGCCGACTAAAACTTAAATTTCCTCAACGTATGTCTTTATATGTTTCAAAAATTAAAGTCTAAGTCAACTAAAAACAATTCAATTTCTATCAAAAAATAATAACTCAAACAGCTTCTTAAATTCGGCACAAGATAGGCCCGTTACAGTGGATTAAAAACGCTTTTTTGATTAAAAAGTTGCCGCATGGTCAGGCAAGTAAATGATTGTATTTGCGGAAAAACGTCACGTTAATTGTTTCTAAACTGAGACTTAATGTGCTTTTAACTCTTTCTAATCAATTTATTATCCAATAAAAAAATAATTAAAATGAGGCTTTAAAATGCACACAAATACAGTCCCCACAGTCTGTTTGCAAGAAACATTAATCTGCTACATTGCTGGTACAATTGTGCTTATTTACGATACCTTAATTTACAATTTATTTTTAATCAATTCTTAAACTTAATCATTATGACGAAGCTTAAAGTAAACAGACTTCAGGAACTCGCGACAACGCTCACAAGAAGTGAGCAATTGAGCAACACCGCACAGTACGACATCAAAGGCGGCTGCTCTTCATGCGAAGATGGACGCCGTCCGCCGAAAAAAAGCGGGTCGAATTGGAGTGGAAACAACCAAAATTAAGTAATTAATTCTTTCGTTACCGATTAAAATAGATACGCCCTATTTGACACTGTTTTAATTCGTAATCATCGTTTCCTAAACTTTTGAGCATTAGTTTAAACGGTTTATTTTCATCTTATTTTGAGAATTTTAATTAGAAAAAAGATTAAATAAACCGCGCAATTAATGCTCATTAGTCTTTCAAAAGCAATTGAAATTAAACCTTTCTTATTGTTTTAAATACAGATATAATGCGTGAAGATAACGCTAATAATCAATGAAAATAGCCAAAAAAACACTAAAAAACGCTTTTATACTGAGGGGTCCTTTAGTTAAGATAAAGCGCATTAAAACCCATTTAGAAAGCAAATTTAAGTCCTAAATATGATAAGATAAATAGCCGAAATTTAATCACACAACTAATTAATTATTCGCTTTTGAATGCGTATTAATTGTTTTTAGTCAATTTATTACCCATTAAAAATAATGATAAAATACCCGTATTAGCATTCACAAATACGGCATTTTATACCCAACAGACAAAGGATTGCTTACCAAATTACACGTACTTTTAAACGAATTAAAAGTGCTTACAATTCTCAATAATTTTTAAAAACTTCACCATTATGACGAAACTTAAAGGAGCGACGCTCCAAGAATTAGCAACAACACTCGCTGAGAACAAACAAATCAGCAACGAACAATTAAGCACCGTCAAAGGCGGTTGTTCCTCATGCGAAGACGGTCGCCGTCCGCCAAGAGTTTATTAAGGGTGACTGTTGAGCCGCTCAATTCGATTATTAATTGCTTGTTAAAATAAAAAAATGCACGCTACTTAAAGGAATGATTGATTGGCACTTAATGGCACTTAATGGCACGTCGGACATTTAATTTTCCGTTTTAATTAATGCCTAAACCATCTTACTAAGCATTAATGATTTTAAAAACAATAAGACATTGGTTGTTTAAAAGTCTATTTTTATTATTTATGTAAATAAATTTAAAAAAATAAAGACAATAACAACCCATGTCTTATTTCTTTTTAAGGTGGCTTGTTTATTGCCTTTAATCCCTCAGATATCCTTCCGAACATTGATTTATTTTATGTCCCTTAAACGGTAACAACTATGCGATTCTACACGATTTGTTCAGCCTTTTTTATCCTCTTTTTCCCCCATTTTTCATTGGGTAAAACGCCCGTTTTACCCAATATCCCCGACTCTATTTCCATTATTTTAGACAAGGCCAAAGAAGAGACATTTGACGATTTTCCCGCCGCAATTACGCACGTAAATCAGGTTATAGAATGGGCAAATAGGAACAACAACACTTCTTACTTATTTAGATGTTACCGAAACAAAGGTTACATTTATGAGCAAAATAACGACAATGAACAAGCCGCAAAGGCTTATTCAGACGCGCTTGCCTTGCAATCGAAGGTCTCAAATATCGAAAAAATGGACATTTTTTTGGATTGGGCCATCCTCAATAAGCGCCGTGGTGACTACACAACGGCGAAGGAATACTATCAAAACACCCTGAAAATTGCCGAAACAATCAACGATTTCGAGATGATTGGTTTCGCTTATAATGGTTTAGCGACCGTTCACGGTGCTTTATCAGATTTTGAAAAAGCCATCGAATATTACTTAAAAGCGCTTGATTCCGCGGAGAAAGTGGGTAAAAAGACGAGTATTTCGCTGGCTTTTCGCAATATTTCCGTCATTTATATGAAGGCTCAAAATTATAATTTAGCGCTTAAAAATGTGGAACACGCGCATTGGGTTGCTTTGCAAAGCAAAGACTCAACGGCGATTGCGCACAGCCTTGAAACCTGCGGTAGGGTGCTGAACGCGATGGGCAATCCCAATGCAGCGATTGCCAAGCACCAAGAGGCTCTAACGATTATGGAAAAAGTGGGCGACAAGCGTTTTACGGTGGAATTATTGATGCAAGTTGGCGAGAGTTATGTGCAGTTAAATCAATTGGAAAATGCGGAACGTTACTATAAAAGATGCGCCGATTATGAGCAATTTATGGACTATTATGAACACCCAAATTACTATTTTAAATGGGGCAATTTGTGCTTAAAAACAAACAGAACCGCATTGGCTTTAACGGCATTTAATGAGAGTTTAGCCTTGGCAAAAAAAGGACAATTTAAAGATTTAATTCAAAAAAACAACGCTGCGCTCGCTGAATTATACAAGCAAATTAAGGACTTTCCGAAGGCATTTAATTGCTTAGAAATAGCGTCGGCTTACAGTGATAGTCTGTTTAATGAAGCCAATACAAGACAGATTACGGAGGCGCAATTCAAATATAATGTCGCGCAAAGTGAAAAGCAGATTCAAGGTTTGCAATTAAAACAAAGTCGTTTTTGGTTTATTTTGGCCATATCGGTTTTCTTTTTGATTACAGCGTGGCTTATCTATTTCTTACGCGCAAAAGCCGTTAATAATAAAGTTTTATTGCAAAAAAACAGTGAAATTCAATTGCAAAACAAACGCCTTCAAGAGTCTAACGAAATCTTGCACCAGTTCGCTTATGCATCTGCCCACGACCTTAAAGAGCCGCTCCGCAGCATCGGCAGTTTTACGAGCATTATAGCCAAAAGATATATACATTTATTGCCACCCGAAGCGGGTGAATACATGAATTTTGTTACAGGTGGCGTGAAACGTATGGAAAGTTTATTATCTGGGCTTTTAGAATACTCGACCATTATTTCCGAAGACCACACCGTTACAAAAGCCTTTAATTTGAAGATGGTTTTGGATGATGTTGTTAAGAATTTACACTCTAAAATTGTGGAAAAAAATGCGACCGTAATGTTTGAGAATTGCGATAATTCATTGTTTATCAGTCGTTTACACTTGGTTCAATTGTTTCAAAATCTGGTCAGTAACGCTTTGAAATTTAGCAGTGAAACACCTGAAATCAGCATTAATTGCGCAGTCAAAAAAGAGGTCGTCCTCATATCCGTCAAAGACAACGGCATCGGTATTAAAGAAGAACACGGCGATAAAATCTTTAAATTGTTCCAAAGATTGAGCCGCGCGCCGCAATACGAAGGTACGGGGATTGGTTTAACAATTTGCAAAAATATCGTGGAAAAATACAGTGGAAAAATTTGGTTTGAGTCGCAAGAAGGACAAGGAACGACCTTTTTAATTGAGTTTCCAATTGATTTAATGAAGCAAAATGTGCCAAATACTGAGGGGTCCCTAATTGTCAAAAAGGAAACGTTACAGTTGGCGTAAGTAAAAGTCTCAATTTTAAGTTCTCAGTATTTTAGCAAAAAAAAGCCTTGCAAACGCGTGTTTGCAAGGCTTTTTTTCGCACACGAAAACATCATATACTTAACTCACATTAAACAACTTGTTAACCTTATGCAAAACCCTTATCAAAAGCGTGCCTTCCGCGCATAAAACCGTCAAATTTGAAGTTTTTAAAGCCGTTTTACAAACCACCGTTTTTAAAGCATTCACATTCAAGACTACAAAACTATAACGCCACTAATGAAAAAACATTTTTTTACCTTCGTTTGCTTTTTGTTTCTAACCCATCAACTCAACGCGCAGGCTTCCGCTTGGCAGAGTTACGTGTCTGATTTTTCATCGGGCGCGGGCGTGCAGTTGCCCGATATGCCGCCGTGCAGTTACATCGAAAATGGCACACTTGGCTTGAAGCCGCAGCGCGTCAACAGCGACAATTATTTTGTTATTTACAACTATAATGCACCGCTCTGTTTGTCCGAAAATTTTGAGTTTCAGATTAGACTTAA
This sequence comes from Saprospiraceae bacterium, assembly GCA_043764555.1. Taxonomy (GTDB): domain Bacteria; phylum Bacteroidota; class Bacteroidia; order Chitinophagales; family Saprospiraceae; genus JAAFJT01. The sequence continues at coordinate 7 of JAYUKJ010000875.1, read as the reverse complement.
AAATAAT
>JAYUKJ010000874.1:0-7730 GCA_043764555.1 Saprospiraceae bacterium | reverse complement strand
CGAATAAATATTGACACATAGAAAAATGCCGAATAAATACAAAATCGTATTTATTCGGCATTTTTATTTCAATTACGTGTAAAACGTTTAAAACCGCGTCAAATCTTTCAAAATCCCTTCATTTATGCGTCGAACCAAAGCGGGCCCTTCGTAAACCAAACCTGAATAAACTTGCAATAAATCCGCACCCGCCGCCAATTTTTCTGCCGCATCTGCCGCGGAATGAATGCCGCCGACGCCGATAATCACCAAATTGGGCGCGCCATTTTTTCTTAAATAACGAATGATGTCCGTCGAACGGCTTGTCAAGGGCTTTCCACTCAAACCACCGCTTCCGATGACTTCTATACTGAGGGGTCCTGTTTTTAAATCGCTGCGGGAGATTGTGGTGTTGGTTGCGACCAAACCCGCGAGTTTGGTTTCTTTCACAATGTCTAAAATATCGTCGAGCTGTGAATCCGTCAAATCGGGCGCAATTTTCAAGAGAATTGGCTTAGGATTGGGTTTCTTATGATTCAAAACCTGCAAACCCGCGAGTAAAGCCGTCAAAGGTTCACGGTCTTGCAAAGCACGGAGGTTGGGTGTATTGGGCGAACTGACGTTGACGACAAAATAATCCACGTAGTCAAAAAGTGTTTCAAAGCAATAATTGTAGTCATTTGCGGCATCTTCGTTGGGCGTGGTTTTATTTTTCCCAATATTTCCGCCAATGAGGGGCCCCTCAGTATTTTGGCGTTTTTGACGCAATCTTTCCGCCATTGCCGCAACACCTTCATTGTTGAAACCCATTCGATTTATCAATCCTTCGTCTTCGGGCAATCGGAAAAGACGTGGTTGCGGATTGCCATCTTGCGGACGTGGCGTGACGGTGCCAATTTCTATAAAACCAAAACCGAGCGCGGTTAAATCGTCAAAATAGCGACCGTCTTTGTCAAAACCCGCCGCCAAACCCACGGGGTTTTTGAAGGTTAGCCCCATAACACGGCGTTCCAATCGGGGATTATCGACAAAAAATAGATGCCTAAAAATGCGCCGACCAAACGGCAAACTCAAAGCGATGCGAAAAAGGCGCATCGTCCACGTGTGGGCGGATTCGGGCGAGAGATTGAATAAAAGCGGTTTGAAGAATTGATACATATATATACGTGTTGAAAAATTGAAACACAAATGTAGTCAAAAACGAGATTCTAAACACGCTCCGCTTTATTTTTGACCACAAAAGCCTTTTGAGCGCATAGTTGACATCATTTTTCTTTAAATTTAAAGATTTGATTTCGTTAGAAATGAGACTATTTGGCGTGTATGCCCTCTTTTTGGTTATTAAAACAAAGAACAACTGAATTTTAATCGCTCATTTCGCCCGTCAAAAAAAAAACGCTCTATATTTGCCTCTTTAATAACAAATTATTTGGGGTGTATCAAAAAATAAGACCCCTCAGTATTTTTAAAGAATGGACAGTTTTTTGATAGTTGAGCTGTAAGTTTTCATTGCTTTTATCAAAAATCAGGAACTCAAAACGACAAATTGAAGTGGCAGAACTCAACGAAACCCTCGAAAGTATTGAGCGCAAAACGCGGTTGCTGATTGCGCGACTCGCTCGACTTGAAAGCGATAACGCGGCTCTGTTGGATCAAAATCAGAAACTGACAACCGAAAACCGCGCATTACAAACGGATTTATTACTCCGCGATTCGGAAATCAGCCAACTCAAAACGCTAAGTTTCACGCAAGAATTGCCAAAAAACGGCATGGCGAACGTGAGAACACAACAAATTAGAAAGGAAATAGACCAATACATGACGGACGTCGATTCGTGTATTGAGTGGTTACAAAAGTCTTGAAAATTCATTGATAATGCCCGAAGGCTCAACAAATATTACCGTTATTATCGCAGGTCGCCCCTATCCCTTGAAAGTAAAGGATGGCGACGAACCGATTATTCGCCGTATTGTCAAGGAAGTAAACGATAAAATTGCGCTTTACCAAACGACTTATCCACGTAAAGACCGCCAAGATTGGCTCACGATGGCATTGCTTACATTCGCCGTTGACTTGCACAAAACCCAGCAAGTTGCCGCCGTTGCCACTGAACCGATTGACGCGTCCGTCTCCGACCGCCTTTCTCTCATTGATGTGGCTCTCGCCAATGCTTTGTCTCTAAACAATTGAATGTCAATTAGTTACGGGCATCTTAATTTTGACATTTTTTGAAAAACTGTCAAAATTTCAACACGCAGACGTAGTTAAGGACCCCTCAGTATTTTTAACAAAACAAGGTTGGCAGAACGATTGAAACCTATTTTAAAGGCGATGCGTTCTTTTTTTCAACACTATTTATTCATTTTTCAAACAATAATAAAAACAACCGATAACGATACATGGAACCAATAATGGGATTAGTGGGACTAATAGGTGGCGGTGCAGTGGGCTTTTTCGCCCTGCGCACTTTGTCGGCTAAGAGCGCCCAAATTGTGGTGGATGAAGCCAATAAGACCGCAGATTTGACCGTAAAAGAAGCTAAAATTACAGCTCAACGTGTTACAAGTGAAGCAGAATCAAAGTCAACTTCTTTAATTGAGCGAGCAAATGCGTCGGTTGAAAAGTCGAAAATTGACAATGAGCGCATCAAAAATGAGAAAATTCAGCAAGCGCAAGAGCGTTTCAACCGCTTACGTTCGGAATTCGATTCTCAAAAATCGAAGGAATTGGTGGAGATGAAGGAGCGTGAAATGCAGGTTTTGACGAAAGAAAACGATTCTAAAAATGCCATTCAGCAGCAAAAGCAGGATTTGCAAAAGGAATTGGACACGTTCAAAACGCAAAAGGCCGACGTTGAAAGCCGCGAAGCGGAAGTGGAAAGCATTCGTGAAAACCTCAGCAAGCAATTGGTGATTGTCAACAAACGCCGCGAAGACCTTGAAGCAGCCAACGAATTGCGCATCAAGGAGTTAGAGCGCGTCGCTTTGTTGTCGGAAGCGGAAGCAAAAGAGCAATTGTTGATTGCGGTGAAAGGCAAAGCGGAAAATGACGCCATGATTTTGACGCGCGACATCATCGCCCATGCGACGGTGAACGCCAACAAGGAAGCCAAAAAAATCGTTATTCAAAGCATTCAACGCATGAGTGCGGAGTTTGCGATTGAAAATACGGTGTCGGTTTTCAACCTTGAAAGCGACGAGATGAAAGGACAAATCATTGGTCGCGAAGGTCGGAATATCCGCGCTTTGGAAGCCGCAACGGGTGCTGAAATCATCGTTGACGACACGCCAGAAGCGATTGTTATTTCGTCTTTTGACCCCGTTCGCCGTGAAATTGCGCGTTTGGCACTCAAAAAACTCGTTACAGACGGTCGGATTCATCCCGCGCGTATCGAGGAAGTGGTCGCTAAAACGAAGAAGCAACTCGAGGAACAAATCCAAGAAATTGGTGAACGCACAGTTATCGACCTCGATATTCACGGTCTCGCGCCTGAATTGGTTCGCATGGTCGGTCGTATGCGTTACCGTTCGTCTTACGGTCAAAACTTGTTGAAGCACTCGATTGAAACGGCTAATCTTTGCGCATTGATGGCAGCAGAATTGGGCTTGACGCCTAAGCAAATCAAATTGGCTAAACGCGCAGGTTTACTCCACGACATCGGTAAAGTGCCAGACGAAGAGACAGAATTGAGTCACGCTTTGCTCGGTATGGAGTTGTGCCAAAAGTTCAACGAACACGCGGCGGTTATCAATGCCGTTGGCGCGCATCACGATGAAGTCGAAATGACGGCCATTATTTCGCCAATTGTTCAGGCTTGCGACGCTATTTCTGGCGCACGTCCGGGCGCACGTCGCGAGATTTTGGAAAGTTATTTGAAGCGTATCTCTGAATTGGAAGACATTGCTTTGTCATACGACGGCGTTCAAAAAGCCTACGCCATGCAAGCGGGTCGTGAATTGCGCGTTATCGTAGAATCGGACAAAGTGACCGACCAATTTGCGGACGATTTGTCGTTCATGATTTCGCAAAAAATTCAAGATACGATGCAATATCCAGGTCAAATTAAAGTGACGGTGATTCGCGAAAAACGCGCCGTTTCGTTTGCAAGATAAGGATTAGGATATTGAGATACTGGATTGATATTCAGATATTTGTAAAGCGCCACGAAGTTTCGGATTCGTGGCGTTTTACGTTTAATTTATAAAGGAATAATTTGTTAGAGATAGCACAATACTGAGGGGTCTCCAAATTTACGAAATTTTTGAAATTTCGTAAATTTTCACGTCAAAACGATGATTTCTACGCTCAATAACTGATGTGAATAGTAAACCAATGATTTTGTTTTTCAATTTAAAACAACTAAAAAATGACACCAAACCCCAACACCCTCTATCCTCTAAACGGCTATAACCGCTTGTGTTTTTTAAAAAACAGCGTCAAAAATCCGAACATTGAAGTTGGTGATTTCACCTACTACGATGATTTTGCAAACGTCGAAAATTTCGAAAAAAATGTCCGTTATCACTTCGATTTCACGGGGGATAAACTTAAAATTGGCAAATTTTGCATGATTGCCTCCGATGTAACGTTTATTATGAACGGCGCAAATCACCTCACGGAGGGCGTATCAAGCTATCCGTTTGCCGTTTTCGGCGGCAGTTGGGCGCACGCAATGGACGGTAAAAGCTATCCGAATCGGGGCGATATTAACGTTGGCAATGACGTTTGGTTGGGCTACAAATCGGTCGTGATGTCGGGCGTAACGATTGGGCATGGGGCGATTATTGGCGCCTATTCGGTCGTGACGAAAGATGTGCCGCCTTACGCAATTGTCGGCGGTAATCCCGCTAAAATTATTCGCAGTCGTTTCTCTGAATCAGATACTAAACGCCTTTTGAAATTAGCGTGGTGGGATTGGGATTTTGAAAAAATAAGTCAAAATGTTCAACACTTAACGGGAAATAATCTGGACGCTTTGGCGGGAATTTGACGTTTAGACGCTGACTTCTTTAGCTTTTATGGTACATCTGGCGGGACAAAAGTCGGAAAAACGTTGTTCAGATTGTAAAAAACACATGTGTACTGAGGGGTCCCCTTTTTCAAAAAAAAACACGCGCTAAACTAAATTTACTAATATCTTAAACCTAAAATCATGACATCAAACATCTTTATTTCCATCGTTCTGTTGGTATTTTGCGTAAAAACGAGCGTTTTTGCGCAAAAAAAAGTGGAAACCAACTATTTCAAAGCCGATGGTAACGCCGCGAAAAGCAAAGCCGAAGCCAGTTATTACCTCGTCGTGCAGACGAGTGGCAAACACCGCAATGTCGTTAAATACGACTCGGTTGATGTGAAATTGGAAGAGATTTCTTATCGAAAAGCGAAGCCTCCGTCGGGCATCGGCGATTCGGTTTGGTGGAGATACGGCAGTTTCAAAGAGTGGTTCCCGTCGGGTCAACTCAAGGCGGAAGGCAGTTGTGTCTTCGACCTTTTGCACGATAATTTAAAAACCTACTATCCAAACGGCGTTTTGCGGCGCAACGACACGTACTATATTGATACCCTTCGGACGGGACATTGTTACGCGCAAGACAGTAGCGAAATCACCCATTTTCCTTATTTTCAAAAACCTGAATTTGAGGGTGGCGAGCGTACCCTATTTCAATATTTGGCCAATAACGTTACTTATCCCGCCGAAGCCCGCGAAAGCAACGTGCAAGGCATAGTCTATGTAAGTTTTGTGATTGGTAAAACGGGCGCCGTTGAAAACGTCAAAATTAAGAGCGGTGTGAGTAAATTACTCGATGATGAATCCATGCGTGTCGTGAAAAGAATGCCCAAATGGAAAGCGGGAAAACAGGATGGCGAATTGGTACGCGTGAATTATACCTTGCCCATTTCCTTCAAAATGGAGTGAAAGAAGGACCCCTCAGTCATGCTTTCAGTGAGCGCATTTTGCGCCATCACGCTTTGCGAGACTTGATGAAGCCAAAGGCATCATATAAATACCTCTTTTTGCTTAAAAATGTTATTTCAAACAAAAACGGACGTGAAAATGCACTACCACGTCCGTTTTTTTTATGTTTTAATAAAACAAAAACAACGTTTCACACCCTTAAAAATGAAGTTCAGTAAGCCTTAGTTGTTGGGTCTGATGGATGGATAGACATTTGTTTTATCAAAATAAAAAAAGCGAATTCATCGGTTATTCATCATCAAAATTCTGTAAAAAAATGCGCATTCTTATCCTCTTTTTATTCAGCTTTATCTGCACCGTTTCTAATGCTCAATTGGCAACCGTCACGCCCGAACAAATGCGGGAAGATTTGGATTATTTGAATAAATACCTCAAAAAGTGGCATCCAACTTACTACGCCTACACAAAAAAAGGGGAGATGAACGCTTTTTACAGCCGTTTAAAAGACAGTTGCACGACTGAAATAACCGCTTCGGCGTTTAGAGCAACAATTCGCAAGGCTGTCAATCAAGTGCATTGTGGACACATGGGCGCGTTTGGTTTTAAAGGCGCAAAGCGGGCAAAACCATTTGATTCATTACGGCTTTTCCCGTTGAAATTATGGGTTTTGGACAACCGTTTGTTCATAAAAACGCGTCTCCAAAAAGATTCTATATTGGCAATTGGCGACGAGATTTTAGCCATAAATGGTAAAAATGCGCGTGAATTGATTGCAGAAACATCAGAACTCGCCGTGACGGATGCCTTAAATACGACGCACAAAATGTACAGTTTAGAAGTAAATTTTCACGTGTATCACTATTTTTTGTACGGAGAATTCGACAATTATGCCTTGACAATTAAAAATAAATTAGGTCTGATTTCAGATGTCAACATCAAAGGCGTACCCGAAAAAGTGGCGTTTAAAGCGGAGAAAATCAAAACGGATTCGGCGAACTGCGTGATAAAAGGCAATGCGGTGGCGTTGTACAAAACTGATTTCGATTCGACTACGATGATTGTCGATATTGACAATTTCAATGGCGCGAGACAAGGCGTGACTTTCCGAAAAATCTTTAAATATTTACGCGTTAACAAGACCAAAAACCTCATTATTGACCTACGCGACAATGGCGGCGGTAATGTTTTTAAGGGCAATAAACTCTTAACCTATTTGTTAGACCAAGTCATTTTACCGATGGTGATTAGCCGAAAACCCAACTTAACAATGCTCAATCCACGTTTTAAAGGGGGGTTATTGGAGAGAACGGCTCCTCTATTTTTCATGCTTAATCCGTTGCAATATCCCAACAAAAATGGCTGGAACCACTGTTTTTTGTTTTTCAAAAAATACCGCAACCACTTCGACGGCAACGTTTACGTCATGACAAATGGCGCAACTTTTTCGATGGCAAGCTACGTCGCAACCTATTTGAAATACAAAAAACAAGCGGTCATTGTGGGCGAGGAGACGGGTGGCAGTGAATATGCTTCGCGCGGAATGGCGTCGGGCAGAATTAAATTACCAAATTCGGAAATTAAAGTGCAGCTCAATGTCTATCAATTGCGGCACTTAATCGGCATCGAAGACACGAAACACGGCTTGATGCCTAACCACGCTATCAATTATTCGATTGAGGATAAAATGGGCAATAAAGATTTGGAGATGGAAAAAATTCAGTCTCTAATCAATCATTATTAATTGGCAATCAATATTTTATAGATTTCATAAAAATAGGACCCCTCAGTATAAAGCCGTTTTTTTGAGCATTTTGACTCAAAAAACGGCTTTAT
>JAYUKJ010000873.1:0-7743 GCA_043764555.1 Saprospiraceae bacterium | reverse complement strand
GAAGTGCATTTTTCATAATGAAATTATTGTTTTTTGATGAAAAAAGGGTGTTATACTGAGGGGTCTTAAAAATGGGTTAACAAAATGCTTTTTGGTCTGCAATGGGCAAGCAATAAGCGGGACCGAAAAAAATAAATGCCATAAGTTGTATAAGTTTAGAATACGATATTGAGAAAAAAAAATAAACGTTTTGGACATACGGATAACCCTGATTTCAACGTGCAAGATACTGAAAGTCAATCGTTTAGCCTATGTATTATTAGTGGATTACGCCTTGTTTTTAAGGACTTCGTTCATTGATAAGTTTCGTTTTTTCGCTGGTTAAATAGATGTAAAAGGACATTTACTGAGATGCTAAATCCGTTCAGATAGTGGTGTCTCAATAGTTAATGCTAAGTTCAACAATAATCTTAGCAATATTATTATTTTTTTTACGAAAAGAAAAACGTCGTCGAGGTTTAAAACCTCGCCGACGTTGAATTCGTAGCCTTGAAAAACAAACATTTCTAAGACTTAAACAAAAAGTTGTAAATTCCCATTTCCATATTATATTTGCCCTTGTTTCAATCAAATCCTGTCAAATTTTACGTAAAATACCTATATTTTGTCGCTAAATCTCTATTTCGGTCTTCATTTCGACTCAGGCCCGCAGCCGCATCCGCAGATGCAAACGGGTCATGTTTACTTGGGCAGTCGCCAATTATTGCGTTGGTTTGAAACGCAACTCGGTCTCGACGGGCATCCCGAGCGCGTGGAACACATCCGCGTGGAACAATACCGTCAAGCCTTGTCGCGCTACCAAAAACAGGACCCCTCAGTATTTTACAAAAAATCGTTCGACGCCGACCAACTTGCGACCGCGCAAAACCTCTTGGCACGACGGGATGAACTCCTCGCGGCGGGTTGGCATTTGGAGAAAATGCACACGTTATATACGGATGACAATGCGCCGATTCGACTGAAAGTTTTGGCGACCATCGAAGCCCAATTTTTGACGGACGAAAACGGTAAAACCAAATTGGTCGCCGACGAAACCGAGCGTTTTGAAGGTGTTTTGCACGCCTTGACAACAAAGGCTGTATTGCCCATCGACACGTTTTTTGTCAACGAACCCATCGAATTTTTACCCCCTCCCTATAAACGCCTTTTTAACGTCTTGCGGAGCAAAAACATCGCCGTCCGACAGTTGGAAATAGCAAAATTGGACGCGCCGAAATTGGACCTTTTCAACGCCAATGAATCGACGTCTGATTTGAATACTTTCAAACATTTTGTGGAAAATAAGTTGGAACGCGGCGTCAAACAACCGCTTCAAGCCGACGGCAGCCTCTTGATTTTGGAAGCAACAAACGACATTGAAGCGGCGGCTTTTGTCTCGAAAATATTGAGTAAAAATCAAGATTTTAAGCCGACTTTTATCATTCCCGATTCCAGCCGAACTTTAGATGATGCCTTGATTCACAATGGTTTACCGTCGTTTGGCTTGCTCTCAACGTCGCTCGGACGCCCGACTTTGCAGTTGCTGAAATTGGTCACAACTTTCCTTTGGCGACCGATTGACCCACGTAAAATATTGGAATTTGTTACCATGCCGTCGAAGCCTTTGGACGACGAATTGGCGATGGTTATTGCCAACGCTATTTCAGCGCGGCCGGGCATTGGCAGCGACGTTTGGATTGCGTCCATCAATGGTTATTTTGAAAAACTGGCGGAAAAAGCCATTGCCGACCCAACGATTAACGTTGGAAAAATCAAGCACCAATACAATTTTTGGTTTAAAAAACAGACCTACAACATCGCTAAAAGCGCGCCGAAAGACGAAATTACGGGTATTTTTCGCTTCCTAAAAGATTGGGCAAAAGAGGCGCACGAGGCGTCGTTGAAAACGCAGCGACCGAATTCGAGTCTCGCCGTTTTGGCGGAACAAGCGCGACGTATTGAAGAATATTTGGATGAGTTGCCCAAAAGTGAAGCGTTTTTGACGTTTTTAGAATTGGAACGCATTATCCGAACAATTTATGAACCGACGCCCGTTTTGCCGCGTGAACCCGAGTTGGGAAAATACCCGCACGTTGTGCATGGCGACTGTTTGTTGTCGGAAACAGAGTCGCTGATTTGGTGGAATTGGTCGGATACTGAGGGGGTGCATTTTTTCAGTCGTTGGTACACGGACGAAGTGGATTTTTTGCGGAAACAAGGTGTCATTTTGCAATCGCCGCAGGACGAAAACGCCCTGATGTTGTGGTCGCGGATTCAGCCGATTGTGCGCGTATCTAAACGTTTATGCCTCGTTTTTTCCAAAAGAAGCAACGGACAATCGGCCTTGGAACACCCACTTTTCAGTCATTTACGCGCGTGTTTTGGCAATTTGGAACCCATTTGCGTCAAAACGGACGGTTATACTGTTGAGGAACGAAATCCCGATTCTTTCGGGAAGGGGTCTTCTTTTTTGCAAAAATTCTTTAAAACGCCTAAAAACGTCCGCCTCAAATTTCATAAATTGGGCAAAGTCAATCCGCAAATTGACGTGCATTCTAAGCTCCTAACGAGCCGTGAATATGAGACTTTGACGAGCCTTGAAAGCCTGTTTTACTATCCGCACCAATGGGTTTTTAGGCATAAAGCGCAGTTGAAAAAATCGCCAATCCTGTCAATTGTCAAAGAAAACACCTTGAAAGGCAACCTTGCGCACCGCTTTTTTGAGTTGGTTTTGAAAGAAGATTTTTCGGCTTGGACACGCGCCGACGTCGAAAATTGGGTTGACGGAAAACAAAAAAATCTTATGCGTTTGGAAGCCGCGCCGCTGTTGATGTACGGCTACGAACCCGAACGGGCGCAATTTGTTAGGCAAGTAAAAAATGCCGTTTGGACGCTTATCGAGCAGATTCAGCTCAACGGTTGGACGGTGAAAGCGACCGAAATGGACTTGAACGGCAAGTTCGCCGAGACGCCCGTCAAAGGAAAAGCTGACGTGGTTTTAGCTCGAAATAATGAATTATGCGTCTTGGATTTGAAATGGGGTGGGCGCAATTATCGCGAACAATTGATTAAAAACGGCGAAGATTTGCAGCTTGTCATGTACAGCCGCTTGCTCACGGAGGACAACGATTGGGCGCATACAGCCTATTTTATCATCGAACCCGCGCGACTTTTGGCACGAAATACCCACGCTTTCACGGACGTAAAGCCGCTCGCCGCCGAAGATGATGCGTTCCAAATCAATCAAAATATTTGGCAAAAAATGATAAAAACCTACGAATGGCGCCTCGCGCAAGTTCAAAACGGCAAGGTTGAAATCCGAACGGCAACGACTGAAAAACAGCTCGAAGACCTCTACGGAATGGAACTGTTGGACGTTTTGGAAATGAAAAGAACCGAAGCGCGCTTTGATGATTATCGGACGCTGATTGGTTTGGTGAAGTAAAAAAGGGACCCCTCAGTATAAAAGCCTTTTCTTACGTAAAAAGCCTTGAAAACGCACGTTTTCAAGGCTTTTGTATTTTATACTGAGGAGTCCTTTTTTTTGTAAACTATTTTAATTCTTTCACAAAAGCCTCAAATTCTTTCTGCGCATTGATGTAATTAGACAGCGATTGCGCCTCTTTCAAATTATCAAAATGACGCACGCAAACGCCGTAAAAACCTGAGCCTTGAAACTGGACCAAATCCGTTTCAACAAAACCCGCCGCGACCACTTTTTGCCGCTGTTTTTCCGCATTTGTCGGTTTTGCATACGTGCCAACAATCACCAAAAACCGCGTAGCATTCGCCGAATTGTTCACATATTTTACCGAATTCTGCGAAGCATCCGCCAAAATGACCCCCTCAGTATCGCCCATTTTTTGAGCGTCAATGGGCGCATTACTGAACATTTTTCCGCTTTTTACGACCCGAATTTCGGTGCGGCGATTGATTTGATGCGCTTCCTCCGTGCAGTCCACATTATCGGCGCATTGATTTTTCAGAAGTGTTTCGCCGTAACCAATTGTTTTAATGCGTTCGGGCGAAATGTCTTTTTCAACCAAATGCGACTTAATATTGTCGGCTCTGAGTTGGCTCAAATTCAAATTGAAAGGCGCTTTTCCACGGCTGTCCGTGTGTGCGGCAATTTCAATCACCATGTCTGCATCTTGTTGCATCATCGAAACGAGTGGCTCAAGTTCCGTCTTCGTGGCGTCGTTCAATTCGGCGTCGCCGTAGCCGTAATATATGTTTTTTAACTCAAACGTTCTGCCTTGATTCAGCGTCCGACTCAAATCCGTTTTCGAGTCGCTAAAATTATCAGAATACGTGATATTCGTATCGACTTGCTGCGTCATATTGTCATTGTTTGAATAAGTAATAACTTGATTGTTAATATTTTGCGATGCATTTGAGTTGTCCGTAAACGTAATGCGTTGTGTTTCAATCGGCTGCATTTTAGGCGCATTGTCGGTGTAAATTATCGGCGTTTCAATGGGTTTCGACGCCTCAATTCTCGGTCTTTCCGCGCTTGCCACGCCTGGTTTTCCGTTGTTAAATTTCTCCGCAACCAACAAAGCTGCCACGCGGTTGTCGTTGACCAAAATCGTTTTTAAGATAAATTTCGGCTCATAACCCGCCTTAGAAAAATTGAATAAATACCGTTCACCGATAATTAAAGGCATTTTGACGCGCCCTTTTTCGTTGCTCATTTCCGTTTGTTGCGGCAACTCGTCGAGCGCAATTGCCGAGCCGTCTTCCGACCGCAAACCCGTTAATTTGCCCACAACATCCGTTACAACAACCGCATTTTTCAAAGATTTCATCGAAATGACGCCCACTTTCACCTGTTGAAGCGCCGTATTTGCGGTTCTGTCAAAAGTTGCAATCGCCGTTTCGATGTATTTATACCCCTCAGTATTTTGGCTTTCCGAAGGCGTGAAACCGCTATTTTCAGTCGTGTTATTGGTCTTGTTGACGTCATTAGTCGTTGCATTCACGGTTGTTTTATCCGTTTTCGCTTGCTCAAAATTACCCGAGGTTTCACCAAAATCATTAGACATATTGCCTTGTTGCGTACTATTTTGAACAACGTTTTGACCCGTATTTTGACCGCCATTTTGATGCTGCAAAGCCAACGGTGCCACGACCGAATTTTGTTGAATCGGCGCGACAATGGCGATATTTTGAGATATTTTCACGTCATTATCCCGCGAAACGGGCGTTTTTATGGCATTCGCATCCCCTTGCCCAATCGGCGTCGGCACAACAAAAATGGGCGTTGTCTCTTGATTTGACGGCTCGTTTTTCTTCTTTTTATCTTTTTTAGTTTTCGATTTTGCTTCCGCGATTTTTATTTCTGCAATCTTTATTTCCGCAGTTTTCGCTTCCGCAATCTTTAGTTCCGCAAGTCGCGTTTCTTCCTGTTTTTGAGCGGCAATTCTCACATCTTCCATCCGTTTTTGCTCCGCAATGACGGCTTCTTCGCGTCGGCGTTCCGCAACCTTAGTTTCTTCGCGCTTTTGCTCCTCAATCTTTAGTTCCGCAAGGCGCGCTCCTTCCCGTTTTTGTTCCTCAATCTTTAGTTCCGCAAGTCGCGCTTCTTCCCGTTTTTGTTCCGCAATCTTTAGTTCCGCAAGGCGCGTTTCTTCGCGCTTTTGCTCCGCAATCTTTAGTTCCGCAAGGCGGGTTTCTTCCCGTTTTTGAGCGGCAATTTTAGCCTCATCTACCCGTTTTTGCTCCGCAATGACGGCTTCTTCGCGTCGGCGTTCCGCAACTTTCGCTTCTTCCCGTTTTTGCTCAACAAGGCGCGCTTCTTCTCGTTTTTGTTCTTCAATTTTCGCTTCCGCAAGGCGCGTTTCTTCTCGTTTTTGTTCCGCAATCCGCGCTTCCTCTTGCTTAGTTTCTTCCTTTTTCTGCGCCGCAATTTTGGCTTCTTCCATCCGTTTTTGCTCCGCAATCTTGGCATCTTCGCGTTTTTGCTCCGCTGTTTTGGCATCTTCGCGCTTTTGTTCTTCCTGTTTCGCTTCTTTTAGTCGTTGTTCCGCAAGCCGCGTTTCTTCTTTTTTCTCCTCAATCAAGCGGGCATCTTCGCGTTTTTGCATTTCCGCCGCAATTTTAACGCGTTTTTCTTCCGCAATTTTATCATCCGCGCGCTTCTGTTCCGCAATTTTAGCCTCTTTCTTTTTCTCTTCCGATTGCCGTGCATCTTGCCGTTTTTGCTCCGCAAGCCGTGCTTCTTCGCGTTTTTGTTCCGCCGCGTTTGCTTCTTTTCGCTTGGCTTCCGCAATTTCCGCTTTCACGCGTTTTTGTTCCGCCAAGTCGGCTTCTTCGCGTTTTTTCTCCGCAATTTCGGCTTCTTCCCGCTTTTTATCGGTCAAACGTTTGGCTTCCGCAATTTTAGTTTCTTCGCGTTTTTGTTCTTCAACGCGTTTTTGTTCAGCAATTCTAACCGCTTCTTGTTTCTGTTCTTCAATCTTTTTTTGCGCCGCAATTTTGGCTTCTTCGCGTTTTTGTTCTTCAATCCGCTTCTGTTCGGCAATTTTATCCGCTTCTTGCTTCGCTTTTTCAGCTGCCGCATTCGTTTTTTGCAAATTTAGGGACCCCTCAGTATTTTGTTGATTTTCAACGTTTTGCGCGGGTTTTGACGTCGCAATTTCCGTCTTAGGCTTCTCCGCAAACAAATCGTCTTCGAGATTTGTTGAAGATGTCGAAATAATTTCAAGTCCTTCGGGAATGCTCACATTGTAAATATCGTCATCGCCTTGACCGCTCGCTCGATTTGAGGCAAAATAGCCAATCGTTCGCTCATCGTTCAGAATCAAACCGAAATCATCACTCGTCGAATTAATCGTTTCGGGCAAAGACGTCGGTGCCAACCAGCCGTTTGCCGTCTGTTTTGTCGAAAAAATATCCAAACCGCCCACGCCTTTTCGACCGTTAGAACTGAAAAACAAGACGCTGCTCGCGTGAGAAAACGGGAAAATTTCGTCTTTTGCCGTGTTAATTTTTGGACCTAAGTTGACAGGTTCACCCCATTTTCCATTCTGATTCATCGATACATATAAGTCCATACCGCCTTGTCCGCCCGACCGATTCGACGAAAAAAACAGGCGCCGTCCGTCCGCCGACACCGCGGGATGCGCGTAATCCGCTTCGCCGTCGCAAAACGACAACTCCGTAATATTTGTCCATTGACCGTTTGTCAACAACGCCGCATAAATTTTTAGCTTGACTTTGCCGTCTTTTGCGGCTTTAGGTTTGCCTTTTTTGAGGTTGGAACGCGTGAAAAAAACCATGTCGCCCGTCGCATTAAACGACATCGGACCATCGTAAAATCGGGTTGTCAATTCCTCCGCAAACGGCAAAGGGCGCTGCAAAACACCCTCGGGCGTGCGCTTCGCCAAAAAGATGGAAGTCGTGAATCGACCAATTTGCGTGTCTTCCTTTTTGTCCTTGTCGATTGCGGGATTAGCCGCCACGAAGACCAAACCTTTCCCATAAAACGCAGGACTGTATTCCTGAAACGCGGAGTTGATGCTGCGCTCGTTCGTCACGGTGATTTGGGCAAAAAGACTTGAAAAGGCGTAAAATGCCAGTGGTAAAAACAAAAATCGCTTCATGAATTGTCTTAGTTTTCGATAAAAGTGGATATGTTCAATTATTAAATGGGAACGGGAGGACAGTTGATTTTACTAAAATTAGCTGCCGTTTTAGATGGGCGATGTTTGTTCGTAGAATATAAATTGAATTAAAAAGTATATGACTATTATAAGTTTGATA
>JAYUKJ010000872.1:0-2318 GCA_043764555.1 Saprospiraceae bacterium | reverse complement strand
AAATTCCAAATTCCAAATTCCAAATTCCAAATTCCAAATTCCAAATTCCAAATTCCAAATTCCAAATTCCAAATTCCAAATTCCAAATTCCAAGGATTCACGATTCAAACTTGAATCTTTGGAATTTGGAATTTGGAATCTTTGGAATCTTTGGAATTTGGAATTTTTAAAATTGATGCTGCAAAGGTGTGCGGAAATCTAACAGTCGGCGTCCCAACTTATAAAATGACACGTAGTTAATGTGTCTCAAATCGTAATTAATTGATAATCAATTATTTGTAAAATTTGAAATTAGCATTTGAGACGTTTTGTAAACAAAAAAACGTGAATCAAGTTGGGCAAACGTGGCATAAATGAAGCAGCATTTAGAAAATAATAGACTGAAAGCGCGATTTTTGACCGTGAAATGTCGTTTTTTAAGCGTGAATTTATTGCGTAAAAAAAATAAGGCGATTAAAATCACCGATTCAATCTCAACTTTTTGGCTACCTTTGTGTTGATTAAATCCAAATAAGGGTTTGAAACAATTTTTAAAATGAGCGTATCTCAATATTTCTAAGTTATGGTTATCGAAGCAAAAAGTGAATTTTTGGAACGCATTAATGCAAGTTTGGACGACATTCGCCCGTTTTTGAAGGTGGACGGCGGCAATGTCGAAGTGGTCGATGTTACGGACGATAACATTGTTCACGTTCGTTGGCTGGGCAATTGCGAGACGTGTTCTATGTCCGCAATGACGATGAAAGCGGGGATTGAGCAGGCAATTCGGACGAAAATGCCTGAAATCAAGGGCGTTATTGCGCTGAACGGCGTGTGATTTTTCAAAAAATAGGACCCCTCAGTATCCTCATTAAAAAACGTCAAAAATGACCCGTCAACAGCTTTTTGAGCAAATTCAACAAAAAAAATCTTACCTCTGCGTCGGTCTCGACACCGATTTATCGAAAATTCCACCGCATTTTTTGGCGTGTGAAGACCCGATTTTTGAGTTTAATAAACAGATAATTGACGCCACCCGCGACCTTTGCGTGGCTTACAAACCGAACACGGCTTTCTACGAATGTCAAGGTTTGAAAGGTTGGGCAGCCTTGGAAAAAACGGTGCAATATATTGGCAATCAACATTTTACGATTGCCGATGCCAAACGCGGCGACATTGGCAATACGTCAAAAATGTACGCACAAGCCTTTTTTGAAACGCTCGATTTCGACGCCGTGACCGTCGCGCCTTACATGGGAGAAGATTCGGTGAAGCCGTTTTTGAATTTTAAAAATAAGTGGACAATTCTCTTGGCATTGACGTCGAATAAGGGTTCAGAAGATTTTCAATTTATTCGCGATATGTTTAAAATCGTTATTCAAACCGCGCAAATGTGGGGAACACCCGACAATTTGATGTTCGTTATCGGGGCAACGCAAGCCGAGCGTTTTCGAGAAATTCGCAAACTCGCGCCCGATAATTTCTTTTTGGTCCCGGGCATCGGTGCGCAAGGTGGCGATTTGGCGCGGGTTTCGGAATACGGTATGAACGACAAATGTGGTTTGCTGGTCAATTCTTCGCGAGACATCATTTATGCGTCGAATGGCGAAGATTTTGCCGAAAAAGCGCGCGCCGCAGCCTTGAAAGTGCAGCAACAAATGGCGATTATTTTGGAAAAAAGAGGACTTGTTTAATCGAATTTAAAAATAAAAGCCGCTTAAAACGATACGTTTTAAGCGGCTTTTCCAATTGGAACACGGTATTATTCACCGTTCACCGTTCACCGTTCACCGTTCATCATTCATCGTTATTGATTGCATTTGCACAACTGCACGTTCATGGTGTCCATCGGTAAATAATATTTTAGATTGTTTTTTTTATACTTTTCAGTCGCATTTGATTTGTTCAAAAGGTACTCCACGCCTGCGCAATGTTCCCAACCTAAACCGTGTCTAATCGTGATAATATCCACACTTTGCTCAATATTTCGCTTGAAAGACGGCACGGAAACGTAGAGAAATCCCATCGCCATGAGTGAAAAAGCCGTCCGACTTTCGTAGTCCACAACGTGTCCCAACTCGTGGGCAATCCAGCCAATTTTAATCGTTTCCGAGAGGCTATCAATGTCGAGCGCGCGGTTTTTTCCTTCATTTGAATTGATAAAAACGTGATACGTTCGGTCTTTTGTGAAGGCTTTAAGGTTGACTTTTGGACGGGTTTCCATCGTCGCTTTGATGTTCTTAAAGAGAAATTTAATCCGCGTATTTTTCAATTCAGGGTAGCGCGACAAAGCGATTAAAGCGGCCGATTTTATCTTTGGATGAAAGGTTTTATTGGTG
>JAYUKJ010000871.1:0-2319 GCA_043764555.1 Saprospiraceae bacterium | reverse complement strand
AAGGCAGTTAAATGTCGTCATAGTCTGCCGATTACGTTTAAAAATGAAGGCGTTATCTTTAGAAAATAAATTTTAAAGGCCACTAATAATATCCGATTGGATCACTTATGCGAAAAAGAGACCCCTCAGTAAATGGCAGCGGTCAAGAAGAAAAAGTATGGGATTATTCAAACATCAATGCTTCAAATACGCCTTCAACGGGTATTTATTTGGTTCAAGTAAAAACGTTGAATGTTGAATCACAAACCTTTAAAATCGTTAAAAAATGAAAGTAATTGTCTTTTTTATCGTGCTTTTGACCGTTTTTGCTTGCAACTCTAAAGACCCGTGTGCCAATTTAGTGTGCAAGGATTATCAAGAATGTGTCAATGGTGCTTGCCAATGTGTTGCAAATACTTTTAATATGGGGCGTTGGTGCGCGCCTAAACAGCTTGGCACTCGTGATGCTTTTTACAGCACATCCAGTAATTGTAAAAGCTGTATGGCTTCTGATACCGCCCTTGTTTATTTGTCAAGAGAGGTGGATGCAAATAATGGCTATTCTTTTGTCATGGCTTTTCCCAAAGACGTGCAATATTGGCGAACGGGTATTGGGCAGAGTGTAAGTTATTATTATGAAAAAACAGACGGGGATTCTTTTAGAATTTTTGGCGTCGATAACTTGTACACTTGCAATGACGGCGGTTTGAAGAGAACCTTTCCAGTTATTTTTGGCAAATTAAATCCTGCTAAGGATTCTTTGAAAGTAAAAATTGTTTGGCATGACCCATCAAAAGCTGCACTCGTGCCTATTGACTCGTGTACAAAATTATTCACCCGCTGAGTTTAAAAAATTATCACATTTGTCTAATGGGATAAACGCGCCCTTCATGCCTTATAAGTAGTTAAACTCAAATAAACGACATTTTTTCAACACATAGTCACATAGGACACATAGTTTTAACTAATTGATTTTCAGCGACTTCTATGTGTCCTATGTGCCTATGTGTTGAAAAAAAATGTATCGTTTAAATGTGTTGACCTACTTAGGTACGAAGGGTTTTTGATTTTGTAGAGATTTTATCCAAGTTTGAAGTTGTTTCAGCGCTTATTTTTTTATAATTCTCATGCCAATATTCAAAATAAGACCCCTCAGTATATGACGTCCTTGCGGCATTCCGATTTTTCTTCGGGAAAAGCCAAAATTTAGCTTTTTACACGGGTTTTACTTCCAATTTCGGCGTTAAATCCAATAAACGCAATTTGTTTTTCGTGCCAATTTTAAAGATTTTACGCCCCGAAACGAGCCAATTGACCGCCGTTCCCGCACTAAGACACACCAAACCCACCACAATCGCCTCATTGCAATTGTCGCAACTCGGCGCGAGTTTACCACCAAGTCCGAAGAACAAAGCGGAGGCGCCAAAGGTCTGAATGATGCGCGCACCCGACTTCACGCCTTGTCTAACATTGCCTTGACGCACGTACATGACATCCGAAATCGGCACTTGCCACGTGTCAAAAATAATCAGTTGGCGCTCCAAATCAAGGTCAACAATGCGCTCTTCAAACCAGTTTTTGTTGTTGGCACCATCGTCGTCGAGTCTGAAAACGATGTAATTGCCCATGTAATACGTCAATTTACGCGCGTTTCGCGGTGTTTCTAAGCGCAATATTTTTTGAGCAAAAAGGCTATTTGTAGTCAACAGAAAAAGAAGAATAAAGAGACGTTGCATAGTGACGTGATAAATGATGCGTGATAAAAAAGGTGATAATTAATTGGACAAAAGTAGTTTGTCGAGCCAATATTCTTTGGAAAATATTCAAACCTAATTCAAAACGTTTGGATGAAGGATTGTGCTGCAAATCACGCATTAAAAAAAGCCGTTGACTGATGAAAATCAGTCCAACGGCTTTTTTAGTCAAAATACTGAGGGGTCCTCCTTTTTGTCAAAATTGAAGAAAAAATGTTTAAAGACGCACAATCTTTGCGTTTTTATGCGTTTTTATGCGTTTTTATGCGTCATTTGCGTAAAAATAAAACGTGATGATGATTAAAAATGCTTTTTATGGCTGCCTATTTATACTCGTTTCGGGTTGTGCTACGCAAAAAAACGGCACATTGTCGGAGCCTCACCGTCCACAATTCCATTTTACGCCCAAAACGGGTTGGATGAACGACCCAAATGGCATGGTCTATTTCGAGGGTGAATACCATTTATTTTATCAATATTATCCCGATAGCACGGTTTGGGGACCGATGCATTGGGGTCACGCCGTGAGTAAAGACATGGTGCGTTGGCAAGATTTGCCGATTGCTTTGTATCCCGACAAATTGGG
>JAYUKJ010000870.1:0-7777 GCA_043764555.1 Saprospiraceae bacterium | reverse complement strand
GGGATTTTTAACAAAACAAAAGGTGTATAAACTCAAATTTTCTCAAAACACACCACAAAATCCTTTGTCTGTTTTTGATTAACTTTGTTTTAATTTGTTTTGCGAACCGGCTAAATCATTAGTAATCAATGTTTTAGAAGGCATAAACGGGAGAAAATTCGGAAGATTGCGGGAGAAAATTCGGAAGCAAACGGGAGAGCATTCGGAACTAATAGAGAGAGCATTCGGAAGCAAACGGGAGAAAATTCGGAACTAAATAGAGAGAAAATTCGGCGGCTTTACATCGCTCAATTTGGGATAAAACAAGCGTTCATTTTGGGATAGTTGAATGGAAGTGTGTGTGTAAACGGGAGAGAATTCGGAAGTATTGTGAGCGGTATTGATTTCAATATTTTGCAATAAATAATGTATTTGCTTTCATTTTGCTGTAAAAATTAATGCAAAATGACATAAAAATGCTTTTTCCGATGTTTTAGAAACCGAAAAAACGCTTTATACTGAGGGGTCCCTTATTTTGCAATTTTTTAGAATAATTGGTTTGCCCGTTTTCTATACGCCTTCGTTTTCAAAGAGTGATTGTCTGAAAAGAACGTTGGATTGGGATGATTGAACCACAAACGGGAGAGAATTCGGAAGGTCGTCCATTAAATTTACGGCATAAATTAGTAGTGAAATCTGTGATAAAGCGAAGCATTGCGCTCATAAACGGGAGAGAATTCGGAACCTATTGCGAATGATAGATTTAGTAGCCTTTTAGCACTTTTATCAGCAATTTCCGCTTTGGGATAATTCGCCCGAAAATCCCAAAGTGGAAATTGCTGCATTTTTATTTAATTTTGCTGTAAAAAACACAGCAAAATGCTTTAAATTAGTATTTTAACGAACAATTGTATAGCAAAATGGCGAAAAAACAACCATCAAGAGACTTACAACCATTCGACGATTCAGACTTGGTCGTCTTGCGAAACCCTGTGGCAAAGGCGCGGTTTAATCTATCCGTGTATCAAACCAAATTCCTTTTGGAAGTGCTGTCGCACCTTAAAAGCAAACCCGAAGCCCGCATTATCGAGTTCAATATTCGGCAATTCAATAAGAGTTTGAACCTCAACAACAACGACATCAAATATTACGTCAACGAGATTCGTAAAATGGTGCGGCACGTCGTTAGTATTCCCGTCGAAGAACGCAACGACGGCGGTATTCGGCTCAAAGAAGTTGCCTTAATTGCGGCAATTGACACCGACATCAACGGAAAAGGGGAGGGGAGTATCAAAATTGAGGTCGCCGACATGATAAAACCCTACTTTTTGGAAATAGCAAACGGACAGTTTTTTTCATTCCATAAATACAATTCGCGGGTACTAAAAGGACGTCATTCCATTAGTTTATACTTGCTTTTAAAGTCGTATCAACGTTTTAAAACCTTTCAAATTGACTACGAAGAATTGCGCGACATTCTCGAAATCAAAGAGGAAGAATACCGTCCTTTTAAAGAATTCAAACGTTGGGTTTTGGAACGTTCGCGCAAGGAAATGCTCGAAAAAAACGACATTTACTTCGATTATGAGGCAATTCGGGTTAGTTTGAGTCAAAAAAGCGATGTAGCTAAAATCTTGTTTTACATAAAAAGCAACCCCAATCACGCCGAAGTATTCCGTCAATTTCAGATTAAAGAAGGAAAAATTAAGGAACCAACCGTTCAAATTTCGGCGTCACCCATTGGCAAAACGGGAGAGAATTCGGAAGTAAAAGGGAGACAAACGGGAGAGAATTCAGAACTACTAAGTGGCGATATTTTAGAAACCTTTCAGCGCGTTTTTCTCGTTGCGGAACCGCTTTCGACGCCCGAATCTTCTGAAATACTGCGCCTTTTGCGCGTTTTTGACCAAGAAATACCGCAAGATGCCTTGCGCGTGTTTTTGACAGGATTGCAAACGCACGGCTTTTCGGAAGAACGCATTTTGGATGTCCTACTTTATGCCCAAGAAAGACAACTGAAAGGTGAGAAAATTCGGAACATCATGGGCTACGTTCGCCACGGTTTGGATACAGAAACGATGGGTTTAGGATTGGCAAAAAAGAAAACGACGCAGGGTAGGGGAGAGGCAAACAATGCAAAATTTGAAAAACAGCAAAAAGACAGCAAATTTACAGCATGGTTACAGCAATATTACATAAATCGCGGTATTGACGCCGACAACGACGTGAAAATTGCTTTTGTGGAAGCCTCAAAAAAGATAAAGGTTCTCGCCAATTATTTTGATGAAGAAGGAAAAATTAAGGAAACGCACAAGGATAAATTGCGGGTTTCGCTCGGCAAAAAAATCGCGGATACAGAGGGAATCACTTTGGATAAACTCTTTATTCAATGGATTTTTGACACACAGAACATCAAGTTGAAACGTGTGAAAGGAAAATGGGTGGAAATCGTGGATTGATGCGACTCAAGCAGCATTTTATAAGCGAATTAAGAGTTTAGCCGAAACTTTTTATCCGCTTTTTATATCTTTCTGAACCGCTTTCTGAACCGCTTTCTGAACCGCTTTTTGCATTTTTGGAACATTCTTTTAATCGTTAAAACATACTTTTTATGGACAATCAATTAGAAATATTTGAAAATAAACCCATTCGCCGCGTAGAACACGCAGGCGAAATATGGTTTTCAATCGTGGATATTATCGAAACACTAACGGAAAGTGCGAGTCCACGGAAGTATTGGACGAAGCTAAAAGAACGGGAAATCCAATTGGAGACAATTTGTCTCCGTTTCAAAATGACCGCCGAAGATGGTAAGCAACGCCTAACGGATTGTGCGACGACCGAGGGCGTATTCAGGATATTGATGTCCGTCCCGTCGCCGAAGGTTGAACCATTGAAATTGTGGTTGGCAGAACAAGGAAAACGCTCGATAGACGAAGCCGAAAACCCCGAATTGTTGACCGAACGACAAGCCGAATTGTACAGAGCGAAAGGCTACACCGAAGAATGGATTAGGCGGCGGATGCAAACAATCGAAACGCGCCAAGAATTGACCGACGAATGGAAAGCGCGGGGTGTCAAAGAAAATCAGGAATATTCGATATTGACGGCAACGATTGCCAAAGGAACTTTTGGCATAAATCCATCAGAACACAGCAAATTGAAAGGTTTAGAACGTCAAAACTTGCGCGACCACATGACGCCACTTGAACTGATTTTGACCGCTTTGGGCGAGGAAGTAACCCGTACAATCGCCATCAACAACGACGCGCAAGGGTTTCTCGAAAACCATGAAGCGGCGCAAAAAGGCGGACGAACAGCAGGTGAAGCCTTGCAACGGGTCGAAGCAAATACGGGTCAAAAAGTGGTATCGAGTGCCAATTTTTTAGGTTTGAAAGGGGGAGATAAGGCGTCTGAATTACCAGAAGGGGAAAAATAGTCGGTTATATGTTAAGTTTCAAATGTTCCGTATTATTCAAAAAGGACCCCTCAGTATAAAAGCCATCCCGATAGCTAATTTAGCTATCGGGATGGCTTTTATACTGAGGGGTCCTTTTTGAATAATACGGAACATTACTTATTGACAATTTTTGAAATTTCCTTCTATTGCCGACAAGCACATTTCTCCCCTGCACAAGTCGCCGCTTCAATCGGAAAATCAGCGTTACCATTCAATTCAAAATAAAATTTGCCGCGTTTGACAGTTTCTTTTCCTTTGATTTCGTTCATCGTTTCGCAATCAAAAAGGCGTCCGTTGACCATTGTGTAGCGGACAGATTCTGAATTTTGGATGTTTTCCAAGGGATTTTTGTCCAAAATAATCAAATCCGCTAATTTTCCGACCTTCAAACTGCCGATTTCTTTGTCCATACCGAGGTATTTTGCCCCGTTGATTGTGGCGCATTTTAAGGCTTGTAGGTTCGTCATGCCGCCTTGAGCGAGCATCCACAATTCCCAATGTACGCCCAAACCTTGCAACTGTCCGTGTGCGCCGAGGTTGATATTGACGCCCGCATCTTGTAGTTTTTTGCAACTTTCGGACGTCAAAATATGCCCATTTTTGTATTCTTCGTCGGGAATCATCGTGCGGTGACGGGCGCGATTGTCAATAATTGAGCGCGGTGTGAAGGCCAAAAGGCGCGTTTTTTCATAGACATTCGTCTTTTGGTACCAATAAAATTCGCCGTTAACACCTGCATAGTTGACGATTAAAGTGGGCGTGTTGTGCGCTTTTGAATTTTGCCAAAACTGAATCACGTCGTTGTAAAGCGGCGCAACGGGAATGTTGTGTTCGACGCCCGTATGTCCGTCTGCAATCTGACTTAGGTTGTGAAAAAAGAAAGAACCGCCTTCGGGAACGACAATAACATTCTGTTCACGCGCTGCTTGAATGATTTGTTGCCGTTGTTCGCGGCGCGGCTGATTGTAACTTTTGACCGAAAACGCGCCATAAGCCGCCGTCCGTCGAATCGCAGAACGGGCGTCGTCGAGCGAGTTGATGACGGCTTTAAAATCGCCTTCCGCACCGTACAAAATCGTTCCCGTAGAATACACACGCGGCCCAACGGACACGCCTGATTTGACCAATTCGGCGTTTGCAAACACCATTTCGGAATTCGTCGAAGGGTCATGCGCGGTCGTTACACCGTAGGCTAAATTGGTATAATATTCCCATTTTTGCTTGGCTGATAAGCCCAATCTGAACTCGCCGATGTGGGCGTGGGCGTCAATAATACCCGGCATAATTGTTTTACCAACCATGTCCATAATCCGCGTATCTTTTGGGATATCAACGCTTTGTGTATTATGAATCGCAATAATTTTATTATTTTCGACAATTAAGACGCCGTTTTCAATTACTTCGCCGTCGCCTTCCATCGTGATAATTCGGGCATTTGTAAACGCCACTTTTTCAGTTGATTTATGGGTTGGTACAAGCAAATTAATTTTGACCCCCTCAGTATCAACGGGCGGTAGCGAGTCTTTTGCCCCTTCCAAAAACTTAAAACGGTCGGTCAAAACGTCTGTAAAATATTCTTCGCCGAGTGTCCAATGCAATTTTTTTGAATCTGTTGACCAATGCAAATTGATGCCCGCGTCGCGTCCCACGAGGGCAACGGGAACGGCTTTCGTATCTGCCGACAAGCCAACAGGTTTGCCCGTTTTAGGAAAAGGTGCGACATACACTTTGTACAATTCGCTGAACGCAACCCATTGATTGTCAGGACTTACGGTGAATTGACTCGCGTATTTTGACGTAAAAATCGCCTTGTCATCCATTCCATCGAGCTTGCAACTCCGCATTTCTTTCGACAACGAACCAAATAAATAGCCGCCCGTACTGTAAAACAGTCGCTTGGAATCAGCCGAAAAATGGGGATTTGCGCCTTTGGCAATCACAAAATTCGACGCGCCACCGTCGCTCGATATGGTATAAAGTCCCGCATTTTTTGAAAACGTAAAGCCTTGATGCTCATTACCGCCTTCTTTGCGGTAGCAAATCGTCTTGCCATCGGGCGCATACTGAGGAGTCCTATAAATCCCTTTTTCAGTCGTCAATTTTGTGATTTTACCCGTCAAAATGTCCATTTTCTTCAAACTGCCCATCGTTTCGTCGTTCCAACTGACGTAAACGAGCGATTTTCCATCGGGCGAAAACGTTGGCTCGGCTTCAAAGTCAACGTCGGTTGTCAAGCGTTTTGGCGTTCCGTTTGGCAGGTCTTTTTTCCATAAATAACCGATGGCATTGAAAATAATGTAGCGTTCGTCGGGCGATGTGATGCAGTTGCGAATGACTTTTGCCGTGAATTTTTCTTCAAAAACTTTGTTCTCAAAACGCAAGGTTTCGGCGAGTTTGGTTTTTACCTCCACATCGAAGGGAATGACGGCGGCTTTGCCCGTTGATACGTCAATTTTTTGAATTTTCCCTTTAGACCAAATCACAATATGTTTATCGTCGGGTGTCCAATTGAAGCCCGTATAAATGCCAAAAATCGTCCATGCTTCCTGTTGGTCTTTCGACAAATTTTGATAGATGGGAAACGACTCACCCGTCGCTAAGTCATTGATATATAAGACTGTTTTGACGCCCACGCGCCGAATGAATGCCAGTTTTTTACCATCCCGCGACACTTGCGGACGCGCTGCACCGCCCGTTCCACCAATCACATCTTCAATTTTCCCTTCTTGTCTGTCATAGCGTTTAACAGCAAAAATTTGCGCCATTGGATTTTTATTGTATTGAAAAAATCCACCAGCGTAAGTGTCTTCGGAGTAATAAACGTAGCGACCGTCGGGACTCACCGAAGGCTCATTTAAGTCCTGTTGCTCATTCTTTTTTTCGGTCAATTGAATGCCCGTCCCGCCCGAAATATGAAATTGCCACAACTCGCCCGCGCCCAAAGAACGCTGCGATGTGAAGTGTTTTCGGGCAATAAAATAGTCGTTGCCGAGCCACGCGGCATTGTTTAATAAGCGAAAATCTTCTTTTGTAATCTGTTGAGGATTAGAGCCATCGGCGTTCATTGTCCAAATATTGTCGCCGCCACCCGCATCCGAAGTGAACAATATTTTCTTTCCATCGGGCGAAAAACGCGGCTGTACCTCAAACGGAATACCTCCCCTCAGTAATTCGGCTTTTCCGCCAGATATAGGCATTTTATAAATATCGCCGAGCATATCAAACACCAAAATTTTGCCATCGGGCGATACATCAAGGTTCATCCACGTCCCTTCGTCGGTTTTAAAATTGACGTCTTTGAAATTAAATTGCCCCGTCGGATTGGACACATCCCATTTTTTATCGTCCTTTTTTTGAGCGAATACGTTGACAATCAAGGCATTGCAGAGAAGGAACAGCATTATTTTTTTCATTAAAATGATTTATTTAGTTAGAAAGATGAAGCGTAAATGTAGAAAAATCAGCGATATACTTAGGCGGGTATTTCAAAAAAAAAACTCATCATATTACTTCAAAGTGGCTTTGCTGCAAAAACGTATTAGTAAGACAAAGAATACGGAAAAGACAGGATTTTTTAACATTTTTTAGTCAAAAATAGCTTTTATACTGAGGAGTCCCTTTTTTGAATTAAAAAAGTCATTGCGCGGCACGAAGCAAACTAATGAAGGCATTAAAATGTTTTAACGACGGTGTGATGGCTTTAAGATTTATGTGCAAACTATTGATTTTAAATTAAATACGATTAATAATTTTGTTTTAACTAAACATAACAACAATTATTAAAAGTAAAAAATCACAACCGCCCGTAACTGTATTTGCGCATTCATTCGCAAATACAGTTACATAAATGGAATTATTTTAGTTTAGAAATATCAAAGAAGTTGCAAACGTCGGCTACGTTAGGAATGCTTAGTATTAAGACTATTTTACTCAAAAAATAGGTCTGAAAAAGGCATTTATACTGAGGGGTCCCTTTTCGACGTTAAGATTGCCCTTTTTGTCCTCAAAATTACCTGTTTCGTATCTTCTTTTTAGGGGATAGGATTAAGTCCTTACCTTGTACCATTATTTCTTAATCAGCACCCTAAATCATTGATTTTTACAATAAATTTTCTTAACAGAAGTTAACGTTTTGCGCTTTTAAATACCGTCACCTTTGCATCATAAGAAACAGGTTTTATCAAATATTGGACAGAATTGTTTTGTTTGACCTTCTTAAAAATTTAAACAAATTGAGCATAGTCCAATTATTATTGTAGGAACAAAATCGTTATTATCTATTTTTCACATTTTAAATTATAAAAAATGCAAGTTAGAATTCTGAAATATCTGTCTGTT
>JAYUKJ010000869.1:0-2321 GCA_043764555.1 Saprospiraceae bacterium | reverse complement strand
GGTGGTTTTCAGTTAAAAGCAACCTGTGGACAGGGCGCCTTTGTTATCAATAATAACTTTCCAAAAGTTTTTAACTTTTGGAAAGTTGCCTTAATTTTCAGCCACTTTTTCCGTGAACAACAAGCGGTTGCCTTGGCGCATTTGGACGAAGTAAATGCCATTATTGACATTCGACATCGGTAATTCCAAATTATTAGGACCCCTCAGTATCGAGACGTTTTGAACGGCAATTTGGCGCGTTACTTACTGCTTAACCAACTTTTCGGTGAACAATAGACGGGTGCCTTTGCGCATTTGGACGAAATAAATGCCGCTGTTTAAGCCCGCAACGTTGACGCTGAGTTTGTTAAGACCCCTCAGTATTTGGGCGTTTTGAACGGACATTTGGCGACCCGCGAGGTCGGAAATCACGAGGGGCGCGTCAAATGGTTCGGGGCTGTCGAAAGTTAATTCAAAGCGCTCGGCAACGGGATTGGGGGCGATATTGACCGTGAATGGGGCGCCGTTTAAGTCGGCAACGGCGTTGGCGAGGCATTCTTGAACCAACTCGACGCCGACTTGCCCGCGTATTTCACCTCTAAAATTAGTAGCTGTTGAAAAATTAAGGTAGGTGTTGCCCGCCACAATGGCATCCGTGAAGGAAGCCTCTTGCGTTGAACCCAGCAATAAAATGGCGTTATCCGTGAGGAAGCTGCCAAAATTGGTGCCTGTGTTGCCGACAACGCCTTTCGCACCGACGTAAAATTCGGCACCAATGGCGTTGCTGCTTAATCCGTTGGTGACGACTTCCAAAATGTAGTTCGTTTTATCGCGCGATAGCGACACGTAGGCGGCGCCCGAGGCGGTCGTTGACACTTTCGGCACGGCTTGGTCACCGCAAAGATTGGCCACAAATCCTGTTCGCAAAACCGATTTTAATTGACCACGTATTTCTCCGTTCGGGTTGAGCGTTGTGTGAAAATTGACGTACAAACTGTCTTTCAGCAAGGCGCGCAAACTGGCGGGCGTGAATTCGATAAAGCCAAAGCGCAAACCCGGTAATTGCGCTAAATCGCTGAACACATTGACCAAAACGTCACCGTTTTTTCCCGCGTTGCCCAAGTGGAAATGCGCGGCACTCGGCGTGATGCCCGTGGTTTGGATGACGTAATCGAGGGTGTCGAGCGTTGGGCGTAGGACGGCGTGAATGATGCCTTTGGCGGCTGTTGAGACGGCTGGCACTTCTTGCGCGCCTTCGATGAGACCGTCAAAAAGGAGACCGTTGTCTGAAAAATTAATTTGTCCGCGCACTTCGCCGTTCGGGTTGGCGGCTGTGCGGACGTTGATATAGACTTTGCCGCTGAATAAGTTCTCAATAAACGGGTTGGTGGCTTCAAAACTGCCTGATAAAACGTTGTTGATGGCGCTGAGTCCGAAGGCAATGTCGCCGATTTGGCCCGCCGTTCCGTAGTGCAAATTTGCGGCGGTGATGGGACCCGATAGGTTGTTGACGACCATTTTGTAATTAATCTTCTTGCCCAAGCGGTCTAAAACGAGCGTTGCAACGCCATTCACGGGTCGCGAAACGGCGGGTACTTCTTGGGCGCTCGTCAAGACGGACCGAAAGGAATAGTCCTTTTCGCAGTTCAATTGTCCGCGTATTTCGCCACTCGGGTTGGCGGCCGTGTGGACGTTGAGATAGACGCTACCTTGAAGCAAATCGGTGATTTGCGCGTTGGTCATGGTTGTTTTAAGGTAGAGCCGATTGCCCCGCACGTTGGTTAGGAAATCGGTAAAAGTGGGACCAGTTTGTCCGTAAAAACCTTTGTGGAAATGGCAGCCCGTCACGCGGCCGCTCAATCCGTCAAAAACGGCATTAATTGTTACCACATTGCCATCAACGGCGACCGTGACGAGTCCTTTGGCGGAAGTGACAACGGCGGGAACTTCTTGGAAACCCGCAAGTTTTGATGTGAAAAGTAGGCGTCCGCTGCGTTGAGCAATGAGGAACTGCGTGCTGATGAGCAAAAACACGCACAATAGTTTAGTCTGTTTTGTCATTTTAGATGAATCGTTTGTGAATGATAAAAATAAGGACGCGAAGATGGGAAAAAAGGCGCGTAAGTGGGAAGCATCCGCCGCGTTTTGTTAGAGAATAACTTTCCAAAAGTTGTCGCCAAAAGGGTTTGTTGGGCCCGCCAAAAGAAACGGTTGCGTAAAATAAAAAAACCACCCCTCAGTATGAGCGGTGGTTTTCAGTTAAAAGCAACCTGTGGACAGGGCGCCTTTGTTATCAATAATAACTTTCCAAAAGTTTTTAACTTTTGGAAAGTTGCCTTAAT
>JAYUKJ010000868.1:0-7798 GCA_043764555.1 Saprospiraceae bacterium | reverse complement strand
GATGGCAAGTTGCTCAAAACTGAAGCAAATAACCGCCGCCCAAGAATAGATTTTGACCTTCCGAACGTCATTGACGTACTGTAAAATCAACGCCATTGACCAACTAAAAACCCATATACTCAATGCAAATTTCATCGGTTTTATCACCGAATTGATGCCTAAAACAAGTGTATCGTTGAAAGGAAAAAAGACTAAAAGCAGCGTAAAAAGTGCAAAATGTACGCTGCCAAGCCAAAATAGTAGCGCATTTCTATCCCGAATTTGTTGTATCATTTTTTAAAATTTTATGCCCGTCATGATGCCTAAATTTGAACTCCTAAATGTTTTTTTACCGATGCCCGTTACTTCACCTACTCGGCGGTCGCTTTCGTATTCGACGCCAATTGTGAGCATTGTTTTGCTTTTTCCAACGGGAAAATCGTAGCCAATTCCTAACGCAAAACCGTTGCCGATGGCAAATTGATGGTCGTATCTGAGCTTCGGCACATTGCGGTATTTTTGCGTAAATTGCGTCACAAAGAAGAAATCGCCTTGCAGATACAACCCTTTTCGCGCCGTTTTGTCGAACGGAAAATACTTTGTTGCCACGGCTGCTCCCCAATAATTGAAGAACATCTCGTCGCCGTTGTCGCCCTTCGAGGGGCCCGCGCCAAGCGATTTGAATTTGAGTCCAAAGTTCCAATAATTGACCTTTTTGAACTTGTGAAAAGCCGCC
Source organism: Saprospiraceae bacterium (assembly GCA_043764555.1). Lineage (GTDB taxonomy): Bacteria > Bacteroidota > Bacteroidia > Chitinophagales > Saprospiraceae > JAAFJT01. Next base: position 7,083 of record JAYUKJ010000868.1, on the reverse strand, counting down.
AATGATGCCAATCCACCGCCCGAAGTGCCGAAATTTCCTGCCTCATATTTCTCTTTCAGTCCTTCGCCGAAAATGCTGATGCCGTAACCACCTCTAAATTCGGCAACGGTGAAAGAAATCCGTTCTTCTTGGGCGAATATTTGTGTGATTGTCGCTATTGCGAATAGGATTGTTAAGAATTTGTACTTCATTTTTTCGTATTTTTTAATGATTTTTGACAAAAACGGAACGTTATACTGAGGGGTCCTTTTTTTTTAAACGACTCATAAATTCAACATTCCGTTCGACCCTAATTTATTATTTAACCTAATTTTTATTTTCCTCCAAATGTGTAACCGATGGCAATATTGAAAATAATGGGCGTATTAGCGATGCCGATATTGGGTGCTTTGAGCGTTTCCGCTTTTTTGCTCTCTTTATTGATATAGTTAATTTCGTCATTTTTCAAGGTTGTGCTGACATTTTGCCACCACCGCAAACTCGTACTCGTTGTGATGCCTTGCAAAAATTTATTGTCGCTGTTTTTGAACGGGAAATAGCGATAATACACGCCTAAACCAAGCGTAACGGTCTTGAAATCGGAGACTTTGTTCGCGTCCGTTTGCGCGTCATCTTTGTTGAAAAGTTGAAAATGATGCAGTTTTGGTTCAAAACGGAGGTCTAAAAACGAATTGAACCGATAGCCAATGCCAAAACCCGTCGTGAAAGGAATGTGTAGCACCACCTTTTGGTCGAGAAATTTGCCAACAACGGGCGGGTCGAGCGAAATGCCGTGCGAATAATCAAACGCCATGCGTTTGGTGAAATAATTGACTTCAACGTTGAAACCTTTAGCCACGGTTGGCTGCAAAAGACCGAACAAAACGCTGAATTTATTGCTGTATTGGAATGCCTCTTTTGCCGTGTTTTGCGCTTGGGCGATGGATAAAACGAAGGTCGAAAAGACGATAATGGCGACTAATTTTTTCATTTTTTTAATTGATTTTACGGAAAATAAGGGCAAAAAATGGGCTTATACTGAGGGGACCTTTTTTCCTCACGTATTCGTCACATTCGTTTCGTTATCAACGACTTACGAATATCTTTGTCCATAAAATCCTTTGTTTTTTAACACGGATTTAGCTGCGAATGTGGCGCGACATCAAGGTCGCGTTGCGTTTAAAAATTGATGCCGACAACGAGGTTGCCGTGATGGAAAATGTTCAATTGGCAAGATGGCGAACACGAATTGAATTGATTTTTCATATATACACGATTAAAGTTTTTGATTAATAATTTTAACAGTGCAAAGATGAGGACGCGGGCAGGCTCAAATCATTGACTTGAGTTAAGTAAATCGTTTTTGTGAAAAATTTGGAAAAATTAGGCTAAAAAGGGCGTTTTCCGAAGAAGAATCGGATTGCGTAAGGACGTCATATACTGAGGGGTCTTAAAAGTGAAACGTCGGCGAGGTTTAAAACCTCGCCGACGTTCGTTCAAATCCGTTTTTTAACCGCCGCATCGTGCAACCGCTTTCTAATGCGGCTCAAAGATTCGGGTTTTATGCCCAAATAGGACGCAATATAATGTTGCGGAATCTTGTTCACGAGTTCGGGACGTTGCTTCAAAAGATTGAGATAGCGTTCTTCGGGTTCTTGATTTTTCATCATCTGATTGAGTCGAGAAATGGATAAAAAAGCGTTTTCCGCAAGGATTCTGCCCACGCGGTCGAAGACGGGATGTGCGTTGTAGAGTTTATAAATATCTTCTTTTTCGAAATATACAACTTCTGCATTTTCAAGCGCTTGCATATTTTCAACGGTTGGTTGACCCGTCAAAAAACTTTGAAAATCGGTGTACCAACCACCCGCAAAGAAGAATTGCACGGTATTTTCGACGCCGTCCACATTGTAGAAAACCCGCGTGCAACCGCTATTTATAAAAAATATCTTGTTGCAAATACGCCCTTCTTCGAGCAAAAATTCCTTCTTTTTAAACGTTTTTACGCTCAAAATGCTTGTAAAAGCGGCTTCTTCTGTCTCGTTAATCTTTACGATTGATTTGACGCTATTGGTAATTTGTTCCATCATAATTTAAAAATTGATGTCTGATTCAGATTTTATTGACGCGAAAGGACCCCTCAGTATAAAGGCTCAAAAATAGTGAAAATGCGTGTTTTTAAGCCATTTTAGATGTTTATACTGAGGGGATATTTAAAATCGGTAACACTTCGCCGCTTTTCCGCCGCCGCCGTTAAAAAGACGGGAACCGCCTTTGAGTTGTCCCATTTGAAAGGCATTGATTTTCAAGGCGACGTAAAAATCTGTACCCGTCAAGCGTTTTTGACCCAAAAAACTGCCCAAATTATCCGTTCCAATCACCAAAAACGCCAATCGTGCGGCTAAACCTACGCGTACTTGCTGATAATTCAGCACACTGACGGGGAGCGATGCACTCAACCAACGCGATTCGTAACGCGGCGTCACGGCTAAAATATTGTCTTTCGACAAACTGCGATTCACCGACGGTACGCGTTGCACGAGGAGTCCATTGATGAAAAATGCGGATAAAACGGCAAAATCGGCTTGAAAAACCATGGAAGTCGGCAAACTTAAAGCAAAACCATTGCCGCGCAAAGTTGCATCGGCACTGCCAAAAATGTTTTGGTTGAAGCGGCGAACGGCATCCGTTGCGGGGTCGTTAGGGTCAAGATTTTTGAAATCGGCGGATTTTAGATTTAAGGGTTCGGTGACTTTGACGTCGTGGATTTGCGCATTGTTTGATACCTCAAAACGCCCAATATCAAGAACGGCCGCGCTCATTCTAACCCGATACGGTCGGTCGTCCCACTCATGGTCGGTTGCCAAAACGAACGTGGCGCCCACATCCAAACCCACACCCGAACCATTGCTCGGCAAGTTTTCATCCGCAAAATTAGTGGTGAATCCTGCGCTCAAATCGAGTGCATCGAGGCGCGTTGAGTCCTTCCTGAGGCGCGTAATAGCCGTACTTTCACGGTTGTCAACGAAAAAAACTTGATTGGGTCGAATCCATTTGAGGGTCGCACCAATCGAAAGTCCCCCCTCAGTATCAGCGCTAAAACGATGCGCCACATTGATGCCGACTTCGCCCCAAGTTGCGCCCGTCACGTTGAAAGCAGGGATTGGCACGCGCTCGTTGACGACGATTTTTTGCTGTTCGTAAGGGTCGGCAATCGTCGGAATATTTCGGGAAACCACCGCCGCTTGCTGTCCCCAAAACAAGCCGAATGAGTTGCCATTTGCAAAATTAAATTGCACCGAAGGTAAGGCGACAAAATGCGCTGTCGAGAGGTATTTTACTCGGTTTTGATGCGGAAAATCCATCACATACGCGGATTTTTTGGGATAATCAATCTTGGCTTCGGGTGCAAAACTGATGTCTTGAACGTTTTTTAAGACCGAAATCACGTTCGTATTCCGAATAAAAGCGAAATTATTGTCGAAAAAACTACCCGCCGTCACAATGTTGACATCCCAACCCAAAGGATTGTGAATGCCCGCCGTCGGGTTCAAAGGGATGCCGCTGATGCCCGCGTAGTTCTCGAGCCGTAGGCCTAATTGCGCTTGAGCGACTGCCGATTTTGGCGTTTGAAAAAAGAGAAAAATCGAGAATAAAAGAGAAATTTTCTTTGAAAAGTGGTCCATAACTACAGCTGTTTTGTTTGTGATAAATATCAAAAAAGGAAGGAACGTATCAAACGTCCTATTTTGAAAAGTGTTTTGTGCGCAGGCTGTTTTGAATGACGTCCAAAATCGAAGGTAATAAGCGAAGTTGAAGAAATCAATAAACGGACGGCTAATTTTTAAAAAAAAATAACGTTCCTTTGAGCGAAATTCTAAGCAATGATTTATCCACGGATTTTGCGCAATTTAATGGAGGTTATCAATATTTTACTCCAATTAACACGCATTAATGTTCACCACTTAACTAAACATCCTATTCAATGAATAAGGTATTTCATCTCTCGTCTTGCAGCACGTGCAAGCGTATTTTAACGGACACAAATGCGGCGGCCACTTGTGCCTTGCAAGACATAAAAACGGACAATATCACGGCTGAAGAACTCGATTGGCTCGCCGAAAAAGTGGGCAGCTATGAAGCGTTATTTAGTCGTAAAGCGTTGAAATTCAGGGGAATGGGTTTGCACGAAAAAATAGTATCAGAAGCCGATTACCGCGATTTGATGTTGCAAGAATACACGTTTCTAAAACGCCCATTTATCATCGTCGGGGAGACCGTTTTTATTGGCAATGCTGCCAAAACGACGGAAGCGGCGAAGGCATTTTTGGCCCATGCTTAATTGAATTTTGAGCGGCGAAAACACAAAAAACGCTTTTATACTGAGGGGGCCTAAAAATTGAGGATGCACTTTTAATCGATAAATGAGAGTTGCTGGACGCGCCTAATTTTTAATTTTTAATTTTTAATGTCATAAATGCGAACGCTTCTCTTTATTCTACAAAAAGAATTTATTCAAATCCTGCGCGACCCCGCCATCCTGAGGGTCATTCTGACGATGCCGATAATACAGCTCGTTATCCTGCCTTTTGCGGCGGATTATGAGGTTAAAAACATCAATTTGGCGGTTGTTGACCAAGACCATTCCACGTATTCGCGGCAATTGGTGTCGAAAATGACGGCTTCGGGTTACTTCCGTTTGGTGGATTTTGCGGATTCCTACAACGCCGCAATGACGAGCATCGAGCAAGATAAATCGGATTTGGTGGTCGTCATTCCACCCCAATTTGAGCGGCAATTGGTGCGTGAAAATGCGGCTAAATTGCAGCTCGCGGTCAACGCCGTGAATGGCGTAAAAGCGGGTCTCGGCGGGGCGTATGCGGTGAGCATTATTCGCGATTTTAACGCCGAAATTCGTTTTGATTGGTTGCCACCAACCAAAATAAATACCTTTCCAACCATCGAAGCAGTACCCGTTTTGTGGTACAATCCGCACATGAATTACCGTATTTTTATGGTCCCGGGCATCTTGGTTGTGCTGGTGACGATGGTCGGAATTTTCCTCTCGGCGCTCAATATTGTCCGCGAAAAAGAGATTGGAACCATTGAGCAGCTGAACGTTACGCCTATAAAAAAATGGGAATTTATTCTCGGTAAACTCATCCCTTTTTGGATTTTGGGCGTCTTGGTTTTGACGATTGGCTTGGGGATTTCGCGCGTCGTTTTTGGCATCATTCCGATGGGTAGTTTGGCGCTGATTTATGGTTTTGCGGCGGTCTATCTGTTGGCGTGTTTGGGCTTGGGTTTGTTGATTTCGACCTTCGCCGATACGCAGCAACAAGCGATGTTTATTGCCTTCTTTTTCATGATGATTTTTATCCTTTTGGGCGGCTTATATACCAATATTGATTCGATGCCGCGTTGGGCGCAAATGGCCACTAAATTAAATCCCGTTGCCTATTTTATTGAGGTCATTCGGATGGTGATTCTGAAAGGCAGTCGATTTTCGGATGTTCAAAATCAATTCTTCACGATGTGTGGTTTTGCCGTGATTTTCAACGCTTTAGCGGTTTGGAATCATCAAAAAAGGTCTTGAAAGGCTTTTATACTGAGGGGTCTTTTTTTGCTGCGGCTGTGAATACCTAAAACGTATTATAAATATTTTATTTATTTTTTGTATATGATAAATTTTATTGTATAATAAACTGGTAGAATCGCAAGTTACAGATTTTAATTTTTAAATACTAAAATTGTGCAAATTCTAAATTTGGGAAAGTAATGTTTTGTCTTATATCTTAGCGGCGGGAAATCCAATACCACACCTAAATAATTCATCATTTTTTTACTAAATCTAAATCTTTTGACAATGAAATCAGTTTTTTCACGCATCACGCATCACGCATCACGCATCACGCATCACGCATCGTTTAAACCTAAAAAATCCAGCATTGGGTCTTGGCTGTTAGCTATTCTTTTCATTCCTTTTGCTCCAAATTTGATTATTGGTCAGGTTTGTAATCAAAATAATGGTATTAATTCATCTAAAAATTTTACGACACTGAAAAATACCATTCCTAAAACCAAATTTGCCGCAAATTTCGGGAAAGTGAATGCAGAAATCCCCCGTATCAAAGACATTATTGGGGTTAATGCGCTTTCAACGGACGATGCAGGATTTGAAAATTACAAAGGTATTGGCGTTGATGGACATTGAAATCTCCCAGTGCAATTTTTAAACACATAAGAGTATTTACACCTTCTAACAAAGATTTTAGATACACACATCCAAATTCTAATGCAGAGATTCCAATTACGATTGCCGACCAAAGACCACTTGGAAATATATTTATGGATAATGAAATCGGAAGTAATGATATTTCCAATTTACGTTTAGTCATAGATGGAGTTACAAAGCTTCCTACGGGATCTAATGGAGTATCTGGTATAGGTAATGGTACTAAATTCCTTTCGCCAGTTATTCAATCGAGTGCTGGTAATCCAATTCAAATTCGAGAAAAAGCGACTGGTGGAGCTTGCGGTAACGTCTATTTGAATTATTTAAACACCAACTACATACACATAAAAGACTTGCGTGAAAAGTATGGTAGCCCACTTACACTTGGTTTTGATTTGACTGCAACTGTATTACTCCCAGCAGAGCAAGCCAGTTATGGATTTCCAAATAACTGGTTTTTAGAAGCCGATTGGGGTAATTCAGATGAAAGACGTAGATTGAACGCTAAGGCTTACGCAAAAATGATTGCAAGGACTTATGCACCTACTGCCGCTGATGTCCCTAATCAAAGCCAATATCCATACCTTCCAGTCGTAGATATGATAGAAGTTGGCAATGAACCATGGGGTTATTCTAATGCTTCTACTTATCATGCTATTTTGCAGGGATTTATAGAAGGTATTGACGAGTATTATCAAAACGATGCCACCAATAAAATTAAAATTTTGCCAGCAGCCTTTCAAGCAAATCGTGCTGAAAATGGGACTACTGCAAATTCCTCAGATGATGCAACATGGAAAGATTATATGAACACCAGAATATGCTCTTCAACAATAGGTTCGTTAGTAGGAGCCAACGTACATCCTTAT
>JAYUKJ010000867.1:0-7814 GCA_043764555.1 Saprospiraceae bacterium | reverse complement strand
AGCTTGCCGTTTGTCAAAAAAACAAACCCGAGTCTCGACGATTACGTAACGACGGAGGCGCTTAAAGGCTTGTTTTCGATGGTCGAATTAAAAGAACGTTCCATACGTGCCAACACGGCGGAACGGACGACGACGCTCTTGCAAAACGTTTTTGCGAAGCAAGATGCCAAACAGTAAAAATGGTGAATGGTGAATGATGAATGGTTAATGATGAATGGTGCAATGTGTTAATAATCAAATATTTACACCAATTCAACGTCGTCGAGATTTTAAAATCTTGACGACGTTTTTCGCTAAAAATGCCTTACGAAACGGGTTCGTAAGGCATTTTTTGACGTTTATACTGAGGAGACCCTTTTTTTGAGCATCAATCGACATTATATCTGTTCCAAAATCCCCCCCAATTTGTCCACCATTTGCCGCGTAATGTGCAGATGAAAGACAAAACGCACGGTATTGGGTCCAAACAAAGCTGCTTGAACGCCGTATTCACCCATTTTTTTCAAAAACGACTCACCCGTAAAAGGCGCTTTCACGTCAAAAATCACGATGTTCGTCATCACGGGACGGAGGTTTTCTACGAACGAACAGTCCTTTAATATTTCGCCGATTGCCTTCGCATTGTTGTTGTCTTCCTTGAGGCGTTTCACGTTGTTGTCGAGCGCGTAAATACCCGCCGCCGCCAAGAAACCCGCTTGCCGCATACCGCCGCCAAACGCTTTCCGCAGGCGTCTCGCTTTTTTTATAAATGCTTGATTTCCAAGGAGTAACGAACCAACGGGCGCGCCCAAACCTTTCGACAAACAGATGGAAATCGAGTCGAAAGTGGCGCCCCAATCTTCCGTTTTTTCGCCCGTTTCTGCCAACGCATTGAATAAACGCGCGCCATCAAGGTGCAATTTTAAGCCGTGTTTTTTGCAAACTTCGGCAATCGGTTTGACTTCCGACAAGCGATAAAACGAGCCGCCGCCGTGGTTGCACGTGTTTTCAAGGACAACGAGTGACGATTGTGGCGTCCAATCGAAGCGCGGGCGAATGGCTTTTTCGACCATATCGGCCGTCAAAATCCCGTTCTCCCCCCTCAGTAAATTGACCGCAATGCCGCTGTGAAAAGCGTAACCGCCGACTTCGGATTGAAAAATATGGCTTTTTTCGTCGCAAATCACTTCTTCCAAAGGGTTCGTATGCGTTTTTAGTGCCAACTGATTAGTCATCGTTCCCGACGGGCAAAACAGCGCGGCTTCCATGCCAAACATCAACGCGGCTTTGGCTTCAAGGGCGTTGATTGTCGGGTCGGTGCCGAATACGTCGTCGCCAACTTCGGCGTGCATCATCGCCGAAAGCATCGGCGTTGTGGGTTTTGTTATGGTGTCTGAAATTAGATTTATCATTGATTGTCAACGTTTTAGCTTGTTGTTATTGAACAAAAAGTTCTCTTTAGGAATATTTAGAAGTTAGTTATTTTCGTTTTTCTGCGAATGAATTCGCAGTTACGCGTGCGAATGAATTCGCAAATACATTACACATTTTTACCGTGCTAACCACGCCGACGGGTTCAATTGCGTCCGTTCCAACCAAATTTCAAAGTGAATTTCGGATTGATTGCTCACGGGATTCACACCCACCCGACCGATTGTTTGGCGCGTCGAAACGGCTTCTCCTTTTTTTACAAAAACCGTCGAAAGATTGGAATAAACGGAGTAATAGGTGCCATGTTGAACCAAAACCACGTTGCCTAAGCCCGAAATGCTCGACACAACGGACACCGTGCCGCTAAAAACGGCATGGACATCAGCGCCTTCACTCGTTTTTATGTCGATGCCATTGTTGACCGCCGTCACTTTATCCAAAACTTTTTGTTTACCAAAACCACGGATAATCTCACCCGTTGCGGGCGGCGGCAACTTGCCTTTGTTCGACCTAAAATTGCTTGACAATGCCAAATTCTCACTTGATTCCGTAATAATTTCAACTTTTGCGGGTGCGGGAATCGGCTCCGAGGACCCCTCAGTATAAGACGGTTTTGAAGCCGAATTTTGCTGTTTTTCACGCTTGACGCTCTCTTTTTCCAACTTCATTGTTGCCAATCTTTCGGCGGCTTCCCGATTGCGCCGACTGCGTTCTTCGGATGCCCGTTGACGGGCCGCAATTTCGTTGGCAATTAAATTTGAAATCGCTGAATTGAGCCGCGATGATTGTTTTTCGGCAGATTTCAACGACGATTGTATCTTATTTTCCTCTTCTTTCAACTTTGAAGCAATGGTTGCTTTCTGTTGTTTTTCAGAAGTCAACAACGATTTTTGAACCTCATTGACGCCGACAAGCGACGATTTTTCCGCGCGTTTTGCCACTAAAAGCGCATTTTTTGCTTGCAGCGACTTCTCGGTTTCCACAATCCGCCGCGCTTGCCGTTTCCGAAATTTATCGTACTGCTTAAAATATTGCCACCGCCGATACGATTCGTCAAAATTCTTTCCCGACATCATAAAAACCGCCGCATTTGACGGAATTTTGGATTTATACGCCCGCCGCAACATCAAGCCGTACTCCGTTTGCAAGCGTTTGTGGTCGCTTTCGAGTGCCGAAATTGCCTCCGCGGTGCGGTCCACAATTTCGTCGGTTGCCAAAATTTCTTCATGCAAATTATTGATGAGCGCCTCGCGGTTTTCGAGTTGTTCTTGCAGCGCTTCGAGTTGTTCGCGAGCTGCCGACTGATTCTGCTTGGTCTGCGACAATTGCTGCTGCTTCGCCTTGATTTGTTGCATCAATCGCTGTCTTTCGACTTCCATTTCAGCGCGTTTTGCGTTTTGCGCAGCGAGATTTGAAGCGAAAAAAAGGAGGCATAAAAACAAGAATCTCGCGAATGTCGTTGACCTTCGCACCGTTTTATGAAGGGAAGTGGATGTATTTTCCATAAATTTCAAGATAGAGTGGCACGCGCTAATAGACTTATAAAAATAAATCTTTAGTTATAATTTATTGATTACCAATCTTTCCAAAAGTTCTTAACTTTTGGAAAGATGTTCTAAATGTTAGAAGCACGGACTGGAATCCGTGCTACCATCATTAATCCATCCGCTTATACCCGCTCGGAATTTCAAAACGAATGGCTTTTGGCACGTTGACTTCCAAACCTTCGGCTTCAATTTCAATCCCAACCTTCGCTTTTCCCGTCTGCGGACTTTCGACAGTTATCGTGCGAAGGTAGGCAAAAGGACGTTGTTTTCCGTCGCCATCGCGCAAATCGCCGTATTTTTCGTAAGAAATTGTCATTGTTCGCCCCGCTTTTGGCTCCGTGAATGTCATTTCGGTGAGGTGTTGCGTCGCGACGTCGAACTGATATTCAGCGGTCCAACGGTCGTTTGAACCGCGCAATATCACCGCATTGTCCTTTGGCGTATTCAGCGTGAGTTGCTTTTTATCGGTCAAAAAAATGGGTTTTCCGAGCAAGAAATTTTGCAATAAATCAAAATCAGCGGGCAAACCGTACTGTTTTTCCACGTAAGACAAGGGTTGCGCGACGTAACTTGATTGAAAATAACTAACCACAAACACCGAATCCCGCGTCACTTGCGCCCGTGCGACGTTGAAACCAAACTTTTTGACGTTCAACCAAATCACCGAATCGCGCCGCCACCGAATGTTCGCGTTCGCCGATTGATTCATCTGCGTGCTTTCAATATCCACGTCACCGTCGCCCGTCATGCGCGTCGCAACGGGTGCATTAGCGTCCATTTGCCTCAAAATCGCGTCTATACTGAGGGGTCCCGTATTTGCGGGAATTGGCGTCGAAGTGGTCGTTTGCGTCGTCTTTTTAGGACTTTTACACGCATTCATCGTGATAATTGATGCAACAAAGAGCGTAAACAAAAGGCGTATTTTCATAGCTTAATTGACTAATTTTTATTTTTTAACTGAATCATAAATGCGTATAAACGGCAGAATTGGCGCAAAAATACTTTTTAATTTTATTGTTTTTCAGAATAAAACGAAAGACTGAACGTAGATATTTTCACGAGAAAATGGCATCCAAAATTCAAAAATAGGACCCCTCAGTATAAAACGTCTTTTTTATCAAAAAAGCCGTTTCAACATCTGTCGAAACGGCTTTTTGAGTTTTTATACTGAAGAGTCAGTCAAGCTAATAGTATCGGGTTGTGAAAAACGTCGGCGAGGTTTTAAACCTCGCCGACGTTGGATTCGTTGATTTTCCCTAAAAACGAACCCGACACTATTAGCTTGACTGACTACTGAGGGGACTTTTTGAAAAATCAATTTTAAAACTGCGAATCGTCCACGGCGTCCAACCAATCCGTGATGTCACCAATGACCGATTCCACGCAACCGTCTTCAAAAGGCGAACGCAAATTAGCCAATTCGACGAGTTTTAAAAACGACATCGAGCCGCCCGCTTTGCACAAACGCACGTAATCCGACCACGCTTTGCCGTGGTTTTCGCGGTCTTTTTTCCAAAATTGGAACGCGCAAATCTGGGCCAACGTATAGTCGATGTAATAAAAAGGCGACGCAAAAATGTGATTTTGTTTTTGCCAAAAACCGCCGTTTTCTAAGAACTCGTTGCCATCATATTTTCGATGTGGCATATATGTATGCTCAATGTCGCGCCATTTTTGGTTCCGAACCGCGGGAGATGCCGTCGGATTTTCGTAAACAAAATGTTGAAATTCATCCACCGCCACGCCGTAAGGCAAAAAATGCAAAGCGCTCGACATATGTGAAAAATAATACTTATTTGCGTCTTCGCCGAAAAACAAGGGCATCCATTTCCACGTGAAAAACTCCATGCTCATGGAATGGATTTCGCAAGCCTCGTAGGTCGGCCAATTGTATTCCGTAATTGTTTTGTTTCGGCTCGAAAATACTTGAAAAGCGTGGCCCGCTTCGTGCGTTAAGACGTCAATATCGCCGCTCGTTCCGTTGAAATTCGAGAAAATATACGGTGCTTTGTAGGCGTCAATGTAGGTGCAGTAGCCGCCCGTCGCCTTGTTGTCCCGCGTGACCAAATCCATGAGATTATTGGCGCGCATGAACTGGAAAAACTTGTCCGTATCTTTCGACAATTCACGGTACATCGTGTCGGCACCTCGCAGGATGTCTTCGGGTGTGCCTTTCGGTTTGGCATTGCCCGTGACGAAACTAAAGCCTTCGTCGTAATAATTTAATTCCTTGATTTTCAATCGTTTACGCTGGCGTTCGTACAAAGCAGTTGACAGCGGAACGATAAATTGCTGAACTTGACGGCGGAAATTGGCGACCATTTTGGCGTCGTAATCCGAGCGCAGCATCCGCATATAACCCAATTCAACGAAGTTTTTGTAGCCCAAATCGGTCGCGATTTTCGTCCGCGTTTTGACGGCATCGTCGTAAATTTGTTCAACTTTTGGTGCATTATCGGCGAAAAACTGCCATTTTTTAGTCGCCGCCTCCTTGCGCACCGCGCGGTCGGGACTGATTTCAAAAGGTTGGAAAGACGACAAATTATAGGTCGTGCCTTGGTGTTCAATTTTTGCCGTTGCTTTGAGCTTCGCGTACTCGCTCGACAGCTTGTTTTCCTCCTGCATTCCCGTCAAAATCAGAGGTTCAAAGGTCTTAATTTTGAGTTCGGCGATGATGAAAAGTTGCTGTCCGAAGCTCTTTTCTAAGTCTGAACGGAAGCGGTGCTGGATTAGTTTTCGATAAAAATCGCTTTCTAAGGCTTCGTAGGTCGGCGTGTTTTCATCGAAAAAATTGTTTTCCGCGTCGTAAAACGCGTCGGTTGTGTCGATTGTATGCCGAATGTGTCCAAGATTGTAAGCCGTCGAGAAAGTTCTACGGAGGCGGTTTATTTTTTTCAATGCCAGCGCAGCGTGTTCAGGTGTTGATGCATCTTCAAATTCAGCGGCGTATTTTTTGAAACTTTTGGACAATTGTTTCAAATTTGGGCGGCGATAAGCGTATTCAGTGAATGACATGTTTAGTTGATTTTTATATTTAATTTCAATCTCCATTTCTCAAAAAATGAGGAGCGAATGTAGATAAATTTACACTTTTGCGGGGCAATAGTATTTTTTATTTTTCAAGTTGAAAAAATAATTTTAGTCCATGATATTGACTTCCATTCGAGAGGCGCTGCGTTTCTTTAGAAAAATTAGCGGTGATTCTGCTACGCAACAAAAATTGCTGTTTCACGCTGTTAGACGTGGCTTTGCCGTGCGCAATCGTTCTTGGTACGCCAAGATTGTTGCGGAACAAACAACAACGAACTACAATTTGTTGTTGCCCAATCCCGTAAAATTAGTTCTGCGCACGCAAGATATGCCGATGCTTTTCGAGATTTTCAAACGCGAAGATTACCGTTTGCCGATTGAAAAATCGTTGGACGAAGCGGCTGTTGTGGTGGATTTGGGGGCGAATATTGGCTTGGCGAGCGTGTTTTTTCAACAAAATTACTTTCCCAATGCCCGTTTTGTCGCCGTCGAACCATCGCCTAAAAATCTTGTTTTACTGCAAAAAAACTTGGCGAACGCGGTGCCAAAATCGGAAATTGCGCCCGTCGTAGTGAACGATAAAATGGGTTTGGTACGAATTGACGATGGTGAAGTTGGTTTTAATGTCCACATTATTGAGCAAAAAAATGCGAAAAATGCCGCTTATACTGAGGGGGCCTCTTTTGAATTAAAAATTCAAAATTCAAAACTAATGGGAGATGAAACTGCCGAGGGAACTGAAGTTGTAGCCTTAACAATGCTCAAAATCATGAAAGATTTGCACATTTCGCACGTAGATTTGTTGAAAATGGACATTGAAGGCGCCGAAAAAGCCGTTTTGCGCGACGCGGCGGCGTGGTTGCCAAAGGTCAAGTTTTTGGTTGTCGAATTGCATGGCGACTATTCGGAAACGGATTTGCGGAGCGATATTGAGCCGCTTGGTTTTGAAGTTTTTAAGGCGAACGCGAAGCATTTGTATTTTGCAAAACGGATAGATGCGGCGGTTACTTAATTTCCCATGGAAAAAACGTAGTTTTGCCCCGAAAATAGCATTTATACTGAGGGGTCCCTTTTTTGAATTAAAATTCAAAATTAGGCATTAAAAAAGAGAGACTGATTCAAATGCTGTAAACGTTTAAGAATTTAATTTTTCGATTAAAAATGAGCGAGCAAAACAAAGGCAAAATTCAAGCGTTGACGGTTCAAAACTTCACTTGTTTTGAAGATGTTTCTTTCGAGTTTTCGACAGGCATTAACGTTTTTATTGGCGAAAATGGAACGGGGAAAACGCATATTTTGAAGTTGTTGTATGCTTTGATTAATAGTAATGAAGATAAAGGAGACAAAATCAACAATGTGCTTAAAGCTGAAATTGACCAACTTTTAAATGACAAATTAATTGATGCAAAAATAAAAGTACAGAAAAATAATGAGGATTTTATATTTTCATTAGGAATACATGACGATGAAAAAGTTGGAATTCACTTTTTTTCTATTGAAGGCCCTGACGGAAAAATTATACCTGACAGAACTAATTTAGATAAAATTATAAAAAATTATAGAAGAACAGAGAAAATCAATTCTCCTTCTCTATTCATCCCCTGGGCCGAAATGCTGTCCCTCTATCCCGGTTTCATTTCTGCCTATAATAAACGTGAAAACAGTTTTGACGAAACGCATTATGATTTAGCATTGGCCCTGAATGCTAATCCTTTACGCAATAGCGCATTGCATGAGGCGGAAGAATTATCGGCTATTATTGAAAAAGAATTGAATATCAAAGTCATGATGGAAAACGATAAATTTTACATCGTTTTTAAAAATGAC
>JAYUKJ010000866.1:0-2332 GCA_043764555.1 Saprospiraceae bacterium | reverse complement strand
GACTTTCATGTAAATAACGGCGGGTTGCACTCCAATTTTAAGAACAGCGTTGCCCCTTTGGAGATAACGATTGGCAAAAGGGACATAATAGCCGCCTTGTTGCGTCGTTTGTTGCCCTTTTTCATCGAGCGTCAAAATATCAATATGCTGCAATTCACTGTTTTCAAAAGAAAGAAATAAAGGCTCATTTGTTTGATTTTTGATGTACAGTTTTATCCCAATACTCGCTGTTGTATTGCCAAAATTCATAACTTCTGTCTTACTTTTTTCAAACGCCCCATCGGGTAAGGCTTGAACTTGTGCCAATGAAAGACTGTCGTTGGCATCAATGTGAAAACGGGCAAAGCGCCCAATATCAATCACAGATTGGTTTTGGCTATAAAAGAGCGTGTCTTGGGCTTTTATACTGAGGGGTCCTCCGAAAAAGAAAAAAAGGATAAGATAGTAGTGATTGTTTTTCATGACACATAGAATTAAGCGTATTTTAGAATAATGAGACTTGTAGTCGGCAACTAATGGGTTTGTAAAATTAAATCTACCATTCCATCTTGACAATTAAACGACGTCATGTAACTGTATTTGCGAATTCATTCGCACCTGTAACTGCGAATGAATTCGCAAATACAGTTAACGTGTCGTAAAATTCTAAATGGTAGGTTTATTTCTACAAACTCATTAGTTGCCGACTACGAGCGAATTTGCTATAAATCCGAACGGATGCTCCAAGATACTATCATTCAATAAAGGCAAACTAAGAAAACATGAGTGATTGAGCTAAACGTGGGAGTGAATGAGCTAAAACAACCTTTGAATTAAAAATCGGAATTATTGGTTTTGTGGTACAAATAGCAATTTGGTTTTTAAGACGGGCGAATAAATTCGCCCGCTATTAATTTTGCCGACCAATTGTTGCTTTGAAGACCATATTCCGATGCTTTTTATTAATAGCGGGCGAATTTATTCGCCCGAAAATCCAAAGCGGAAATCGCTGTCTCAATTCTTAATTCCCTTCCCTAATGGGTAAACGGACAATAAACACTGTACCGACCCCCACCGTACTCTCGACTTCCAAAGTCCCGCCATGCCCTTTTGTCACAATTTCGTAGCTCAAAGACAGTCCCAAACCTGTCCCTTCACCCGATGGTTTGGTGGAGAAAAAGGGTTGGAATATTTTGGCTTTCACGCCTTCGGGCATCCCCGTTCCGTTGTCTTTTACTTTTATAATCATTTGATTATCAATTTGTTGCGTAGAAACTATGACCGTCGGCTGATAGGCTCCAACGTCGGCGAGGTTTGAAACCTCGCCGACGTTTTGCTCACCGACGTTTTGCTTCCGTTGATTGACCGCATAAAAAGCATTATTGATTAAATTCAACAAAACCCGCCCTAAATCCTGTGGAACAACGGCGATTTTAGGCAGCGAATCGGCGAAATCCGTTTTAAAATCCGCATTGAATGTTTTGTCTTTGGCGCGTAAGCCATGATAACTCAAGCGCAAATATTCATCCGCCAATTGATTGATGTCAATGCGTTCTCTTACGCCTGAACTTGCTCTCGAATGTTCCAACATTCCTTTCACGATACTACTTGCCCGTCTGCCATGATGCTTTATTTTCTCTTGATTTGACGCCAAATCGGCAAATAATTCATCAATATACGCTTTGTCTTTTGACGATATAATCATTCCCCCTTCGGGGGTTAGGGGACTTTTTTCCATTTCTTCTTTCAAATCTTTCACCAAATCCACGCTCAATTCTGAGAAATTGGTGACAAAATTCAACGGATTTTGTATTTCATGGGAAATGCCTGCGGTGAGTTCACCCAAATTTGCGAGTTTTTCGGATTGAATCAATTGATTTTGCGTGGCTTTAAGCGTTTCGAGCGATGTTTCCAATTCAGTTGTTCGCTCATGCACCTTTTCTTCTAAAACTTTATTCTGTTCGCGCACCAAGCGTTCATTTTCTGCCAAACTTTTATTTTGTTCTCTCGCTAAACGTTCGTTTTCCTCCAAGCGTTGAAAAGCTAAGGCTTGGGCTTCTGCGGATTCCGCCCGATAAATATTGATGCGATTGGCGAGCGCAAAAGCCAATAAAATACTTTCAACGCAAGCACCGAACAAGACGGCATTAGAAGTGAAATAATTAAAAGGCAATATACCACTGTAACTAAATGAGGTAATAATGCCGCCGACTAAAAAAAATACCCACGCAAAGACATAATATTTTGCACTTTTATTTCCTTGAAAATGACTCAAAATACCCACTATCAGCATGGAAATAGTAGAAATAGGCGTGAGTAATTGCTGTGCTGCACCTCTAATAACCTGTAAATT
>JAYUKJ010000865.1:0-7832 GCA_043764555.1 Saprospiraceae bacterium | reverse complement strand
CACACGCACAATTATTGATACTGTCAATAAACGAAGCGACGTTGCTATCTCAACAACTGGGCAGGAAAAGCGCGCTCACGAAAGGTATTTTTAATGGATTGAAAATATTTTTGACGCGCTTTCCCAGTTATTCAAGGCGCTAATGTAGCAAAGTCTCCAATATTGACCAATAAGTGGTTCTTGAAAAAAAAGAAGCCTTATTTAGAATGGCTCTATTTGGGGGGTCAAAACACAATTGACGAAGGGTATTTTGTGGTCTAAATTCCGCACTATCAATCATAAATAATTGAAAATCAACTATTTATATTGCGTAAGGTATGAAATTAAATCAAAAAAATGCACCAAATTTGCTGCTCACAAAAGTATGTATTTTGTCGCATATTTTTACATTAGTTTGTGCCTATCTTTGTGCTATTAATTATGATGGTTTTTACGCTTGTAGAGAAAGTTTGTACACGTATTTTTTTTAACACTGTACGCTCAATATCAATAAAGTTAAAAACTGAAAAAAAAACCCGAAAGTTTGTTGTTTCATTAAGGTAGTCTATCTTTGTGACAATAAGATTTGGCGGGGAATGAATCATAAAGTAAATTATTGAAAGTTGTAAGCAGAAAACTGGAATTGGTTATTCGCTCCTTACGATGATTGCACATCAAAAACTTTACACAAGTTCTGCGATGCGCAATAACAAATAGATTTACGATAGCACCTAAAATCCTTGGGGATAAATTCGTTTAAACCCAAACCCATACGCATTCAAACAAATAAGAAATTATTTTACGGATGCACATTCAAACAAATAGCAATTAACTAATTTTTCTTTAGTCTAACATTCAAACAAATAGTGTATTAACAATCCAAACAGTAAACGGATAACTTTAACAATAAGCAATTTGTCCAACTACTTGAACCTGTGACTACAAAATACGCAACGGCTACAAGGTGTTTTAAGCCTTGTAGCCGTTCGTTATTAGTTCGATATTTTTTTTTGCTAAAAAAGCCGACTAAACACGTGTGTTTAGTCGGCTTTTTTAGGCTTTATACTGAGGGGTCCTAAAATTGGATATTTTAGACTGCCAATTCAACGCGCACCGCCACATTACTAAACGCCGCATTGCCCGTCAAATCATCCAAAACCAATTCGTCCGTCAAGTCATTCACGCTCACACCCGCGTGCCGACGCGCCACATCCAACTGCACATTCGCCCGCCCGTGTCCGTAACCATGCGGCATACAAACGACGCTGCGCATCATGGAATCTGTCAATTCAGCGGGCAATTCAATTGTGCCAACGCGCGAACTAACCTTCACAACTTGTTGATTTTCAATGTTTAACAAACGTGCATCTTCGGGATGCATCAATAAAGTACAACGATTGCGCCCTCGGACAAGGCGCTCTGAATTGTGCATCCAAGAGTTATTGTCGCGCAAATGTCGCCGACCGATTAAGGAAAAGGGGTATTTTCTAAGTAAGATTTCGGCAGCGTTCGGTTCGTTTTTATCCGCTGCCAAATAATGTCGCGCACGTTCCAAATCCTGCACAAGCAGCGGCGGCGCAAGGTTAATTTTTTTATCCTCCGTAAACAAACGCTCGGGAAAAGACGGCTGCAAAGCGCCAAAATCCAAACCATGCGGATTGTCTTTTAGGTCCTGCAACGAAATTTTATAGCGCCCGTGTTTAAGTCCCAAATCGAGTGTATTTTCAGGCGGTTGTGGCTTAAAATCGCCCATTTCGCCCTTAAAATGGTGCGCCAACTCTTGAAAAATTTCCCAGTCATGCTTCGCCCCTTCGGCTTTTTCAAAAAGGGGTGGACTGTATTTAGCCGTATTTCGGATGGCCAAAACGTGAAAAGTAAGGTCGTAATGCGACGTTTCAAGTCCCGTTGTCGGGGGCAAAATAATGTGGGCGTGGCGCGTCGTTTCGTTGATATAAATGTCAACACTCACCATAAAATCGAGATTTTCGAGCGCTTTATCCATTTTTTCGCCGTTGGGAACCGATAAAACGGGATTGCCACAACTCGTTATCAACGCCCTAATTTGCCCTTCGCCTGCCGTCAAAACCTCCTCGGCGAGCGCCGCAACGGGCAATTCACTCATAAACTCGGGCAAACCACGGACGCGGCTTTGCCACCGATTAAATATTGTTTCAGCCTTACTTTTTCTCAAAATCTCAAACGCTGGTGCCGTAAACATCGCGCCGCCCGTACTGTCGCAATTGCCCGTCAAAACGTTCAAAGCATTGATGAGCCACTGGCTCAAAGTGCCAAAGCTTTGCGTAGAAACCCCCACTCGACCGTAACAAACGGCCGTTTTTGCCGCCATAAAATCCACTGCCAATTGCTCAATTTCGGCTGCCGCAATGCCCGTAACCGCCGAAACGGCCTCGGGAGAAAAATCAGAAACGCATTTTTCCAACAAAGAGGCCCCCTCAGTATAATCGGCATTTTTACCCAATTTTACGCCATTTTTCGCAAAAACTACGTGAATTAACGCCAAAAGTAAGAACACATCCGCATTGGGACGAATGAAAAAATGGGCGCTCGACTTGTCAGCCGTCTCCGTCCGACGCGGGTCAACGACGACCACTTTGCCGCCGCGTTGCCGAATCGCCGCCAAACGGTGCGCAACATCGGGCGCCGACATAATACTACCGTTAGACGCAATCGGGTTGCCGCCAAAAATCAACCAAAAATCCGTATTGTCGATGTCGGGAATCGGCAACAGCATCGGATGCCCAAACATTTGCCATGCGGCAAAATGATGCGGCAACTGGTCGGCGGAGGTCGCCGAAAACATATTTTTTGTGCGCAACAAGCGAAAAAAATTGGCCGAGTTCAACGTGGTTCCCCAATTGTGGATAGAAGGATTGCCTTGATAGACACCGACGGCATTATTGCCATATTTTGTTTGAATTGCGCGCGTCTTTTCGACGATTTCTGCGAATGCTTCCGACCAACTAATCGCTTCCCAACCATCGGCAGTCCGACGAACGGGCGTTTTCAAGCGGTTCGGGTCGTTGTAAATATCCTTCATCGCAACGGCTTTTGGGCAAATATGACCCCGACTAAACGGGTCTTTTTTGTCGCCCGCGATGGTCATAATGACGCTGTTCTCAACCCTAATTTCGAGTCCACACATGGCTTCGCAGAGGTTGCACGTTCTAAAATGGGTAGTGGTCATTGGCGAATGTATCGTTTAAATTGTGTATTTTATAAATAAAATAAATATATCAAAAGTGTAAAAAAAAAACAAAAATAGCGAAATCTGTGACTAATCGACTTTCAGCGTAAAATAGCGCCTTTATCTATCGGCAAAGCTAAAGAAAACGGGTGCCAATTGGTGATTAATGCCTTTCAGATTGGTTGTATTTTTCAAAAATCGCCAAATTTTGAAAAAATACTGAGGGGTCCTAATTTAACGAACAAAAAAATACGCGCCGATGCAACCTTCTGTTTAGTGCCTGTGTCATTCTTTTCGTTTACAAGTTCACACTTGTATGTATCAAAAAAATAATCGTTCATTTCTTTTATTCAAATTATTAAAAGTATTAAAATATGAAAAAGCAAATCGTCTTCAACCTTGCCCTCATTGCGGCACTATTTACAGCATCTTTCACGGCTTCGGCTCAAGAAACACCTACCGCGAAAAAAGCGGATAAGAAAGAAAAAACCAAAAAAGAATACAAAGAACGCAACGACGATTGGGGTTGGAACACGAGCGGTTGGGGCGGCGAACGCGTCGTTGGCACGGGCGATGCCGTTACGGAAGACCGCGATTTGCGCGATTTCATGGGTATTAGTTCGTCAATTTCGGCAGATATTGATTTACACCAAAGCGCAACGTTTAAAGTGACGATTGAAGGTCAAAAAAATATTTTGGATTTACTCGAAACCGTCGTAACGGATGGGAAACTGAAAATTTCGTTCAAAAAAGGATATTCCATTAAATACAAAAAAGCGCTTAAAATCCGCGTGGATGCGCCCAATTTTGCGTATTTGGGCATGGCTGGCAGCGGAAATGTCTCTTCCGACGGCGCTTTATCGGGCGAAAAACTCGACGTTTTTATTTCGGGTTCGGGCGATTTCAATTTGATGAAACTCCAGTACAGCGACGTCAAAGTGAGCATTTCAGGCTCAGGCGACATGAATTTAGGAGGTACGGTTGAGCGTGCCGAATTGACGATTTCAGGTTCGGGCGATTTAAAAGCGCGGGAATTACAAGCGCAATCCGTTCGTTGCCGCGTGTCGGGCAGTGGCAATATCGCTTGCTCGGCGGCTAAAGAATTGGACGCTTTGATAAGCGGCTCGGGCGATATTATGTATTCGGGAAAACCCGCAAGCGTTAAGAAGAAAGTGTCAGGTTCGGGCAGTATTGAAAGTAAATAACTTAAAATTTATAGCATAGAAAAAAGCCGTACCAAGCAATTGGGACGGCTTTTTTTTCGTCGAAAAGAGACTTATTAAGACATCCAAATCAAGTTTTCTAACTACATTCGATATTAATATTCAGAGTTATCAAAACGGATTATAAACGATTATATTAATGCGAAAAGCCAATCAAAGGAGCATCTCAAGCCCATTTACTGTTCAACATTAAATAATCATAGTATGAAAAATACCCTTGTTTTACTTTGTTTAATTATTCATAATACAGTCATATCTCAAACCAAGCAACAATTTTTTGGTTTTAGGGTAACTACTTCTGTTGCAAATTTTTACAACAATAATCCTTACGATAATTACAATCCACGGGGATTAAGCTATGAATTTGGTGCTTCAACTTGTATTGTTCGCAATAACCGCATTGGTTTCATTGCCGAAATGAACTACGCTCAAAAAAAATGTTAAAAGCGACCGTTTTGATTATTCGTTGAACTGTCTCACCATAAATCTTCTACCCAATTACTATTTTTCCAAAGGTAAGACAACGGTGTTTTTAGGCGTAAACGGAGGAGGTTTGTTATTTTATAAAGTGATTGATGATTATCCTAAAAGTCAGCAATACTTTGGCGGACGTGATTTGAACCTAATAGTAGGTTTTAGCCAACAAATATTTACGCTCGATGGCTTTAAAGTGGATTTAGACAGCCGCGCAAATTGGGGTTTGCTGGACATTCAGCCTTACTGGGGAGATGATACGCGAAACTACGGATTCAGCATTGGCGTTCTAATTAAAAAGAACCCACGGAAATCAACGTAGTTTATGCCTCAAAATCGCTTAAAAGCCGTTTTATACTGAGGGGTCCCTTTCCCAACGAAAAAGCCGCAATACCTACGAGTATTACGGCTTTTTTTTATTTGAAAAGAAGTCTTATTTCTTTTCTTCCTTAGGCGTCACTTTACCTTTAATCATCAGAATCATGCTTGAAGGCTCCGTGTTTGCCGTAATTGTTACGGATTTGCTTTGGTCACCCGCTTTGCCTTTTGAGTCAAAAATGACTTTGATTTGGCTCGATTTTCCTGGCTTGATGGGTTCTTTAGGCCATTCAGGCACCGTGCAACCGCATGAACCGTGGGCGTCGCTGATAATCATATCGTTGGTTCCCGTGTTTTTGAACTTGAAAACGTGCGTCATTTTCTCATTTTCCGCGATTGTTCCCCAATCGTAGCTTGTTTCGTCAAATTTCGCCGAAGTCGTTTTGCCGCCCGCCACAACGGGTGCTGCGGGTGTAACGCTTGCTGTACTCGGCTCCACTTTCGTTACGGGTGCCGTTGCCGAAGCAGTTGCTGCTTTGACGGCACCGCCAACTGCGGGTGCTGCGGCTGCCAAATCTTTAGCGGCGATTGTTGTTGCGGCGGCTGCGGTTGAAGCGGCAGCAGTAGTTGCTGTTGCGGCACTTGCCGCGGCAGTAGTTGCGGCTTCGGTTGCAGCAGGCACTGCGGCAGAGATAGCGGCGGCGTTTTCAGCAGCGGGTTTTTCGTTTTTGCAAGCTGCAAAAAATAGGATGGCAGTCGCAAAAGCACAGCCTTTAATTACGTTTTTCATCGCTTTTATTTTTTTTAGTTTTATAAAGAAAGGATAAAGCAATCAATCTTTACCCATGTTTTAGCCAATGTTAGTTAGACTTTTTATTGGTCTATGCATCAAAAATAGGACCCCTCAGTATTTTTCGTTTTTTGAACGTGTTGAGCCATCCAATTTAAACGTCAAACGTTCAACTCAAATACTTGTTCTAAATTCGGGTGCAAAGTTTAGAATTTTCTCGAAAAAAGGTGTGGTTTGGATGTTAAAAAGTGTAACAGAAACGTCAAATTAATAAATCGGGTCGGCGTTGTTGGGTACGTTCAATGGATTTTTCGTAGCGCCAATCTTGAATTTTGGCTTCGTGTCCCGATAATAAAACGTCGGGAACTTTCAAGCCTTCGTAGTCCGCGGGGCGCGTATAAACGGGCGGTGCGAGCAAATTATCTTGAAAAGAATCGAATAAAGCGGATGTTTCGTCACCCAAAACGCCTGGAATCAAGCGGCCGATGGCGTCCGTTATGACCGCCGCCGCGAGTTCTCCGCCCGATAAAACGTAGTCGCCAATCGAGATTTCCATCGTAATAAACAGTTGTCTAATCCGCTCATCGACACCTTTATAGTGTCCACAAAGCAGGATTAAATTTTTTTTCATCGACAAATTATTAGCGGAGGATTGGTTAAATTGCGTGCCGTCGGGCGTGAGATAAATCACTTCGTCGTAGTAACGTTCTGATTTCAGCGCAGTTATACATTTGGCAATTGGCTCTATCATCATCACCATGCCCGCGCCGCCGCCAAATTGGTAGTCGTCGAGTTGCTTGTTTTTACCCAAACCATAGTCGCGGAGATTGTGAACGACGACTTCAAACAAGCCTTTTTCTTGCGCGCGTTTCATGATGGAATGACTAAACGGACTCGCCAAAAGGTCGGGAACGGCGGAGATAATGTCGATGCGCATAGTTAACGATTAATGGTTAATGATAAATGATAAATGGTTAATGGCAATATTCAC
This sequence comes from Saprospiraceae bacterium, assembly GCA_043764555.1. Classification (GTDB taxonomy): domain Bacteria; phylum Bacteroidota; class Bacteroidia; order Chitinophagales; family Saprospiraceae; genus JAAFJT01. Next base: position 852 of record JAYUKJ010000865.1, on the reverse strand, counting down.
CATTAACCATTTATCACTAACCATTGAATTTAGTTTACTTTAAGCAATTCCACTTCAAAAACCAACGCTTGATGTGGTCCGATGTCGGCACCCGCACCGCGTTCGCCGTAAGCGAGGCTTGACGGAATAAAGATTTTCCATTTTGACCCCGTCGCCATCAATTGCAAAGCCTCTGTCCAACCCGCGATAACGCCATTAACTGGGAAATCAATCGGTTGTCCGCGTTGAACGGAGCTATCGAAGACCTTACCGTTCGGCAAAGTACCGTGATAATGCACCGTTACTTTGTCGCTTGCGGTCGGTTTTACGCCCGTTCCAGCCGTGACGACTTCGTATTGCAAACCACTTGCAGTTGTCATAACACCCGCACGTTTAGCATTTTCAGCCAAGAAGGTTTTGCCCGCTTCGATGTTGCCCGCGTATTTTTTCTGGCTGGCGGCTTGCATGAAACCGCTGAAAATTTGATTGGCTTTTTCCGCGCTAATTGTTTCTTTGCCCTTCACGGCGTCGTCGAAACCTTGGCTCATTGCGGCAGGGTCGATATCGACTTTTTCGCCATTTTTGAAGTTTTGAGCGAACAAAACGCCCAAACTGTAACTAACTGAATCCATTTTCTGAGTTGTTGGATTTTGTGAAAAAACGGGGACAGCCATCGTGATTGCCGCCGCAAAAGTCATGATAATTTTCTTCATTTTTGACATGAGTTGCTTGAATTAATGTATAAATTCTAAAAACGCCGCAAAAATACTTTTTTGATTTGAATGCGTTAGTTAAAAATACTTTAAAATTGGAAGTTCGATGTTTGATGTTCAAAATTTGACAAAAAAGGGACCCCTCAGTATAAAAGCCGTT
>JAYUKJ010000864.1:0-7846 GCA_043764555.1 Saprospiraceae bacterium | reverse complement strand
TGTTGCTGATTTTATTACAAATGTATGGAATTTGAGTTTTATAAAAAATTCATTTTCAACATAATACAAGTTAATTAAAATTACTGTTCAGTAATTTGTCTGTGTTACCACAAAAATACATTTTTTATTCATAAACCTCTCATTTTTAATGAAATACAGAAGAATATTTTTTAAAATACACAATTAGTTATTCGTAATCGGCAACTTTAATTGTTGAGATAATTCACGCGGCAACTAAAGTTACCGACTACACTTTAAGAAAAAATAAACGTTGAAAAAATGACAACAACATTAAATAAAAGCACTACTTTTTTGACTGATAATTTCTTGCTGCAATCAAAAACAGCACAGACATTGTACCATGAATTTGCGAAGCAAATGCCGATAATTGACTATCATTGTCATTTGCCGCCCGATGAAATTGCTCAAAATAAGCAATTCAAAAACTTGACGGAAATTTGGCTGAAAGGCGATCATTATAAGTGGCGAGCAATGCGGACGCTCGGCGTGAATGAGCATTTTATTACGGGCAAAGCGGACGACCGCGAAAAATTTCAAAAATGGGCAGCCGTTGTGCCGTCCACGATGCGAAATCCGTTGTATCATTGGACGCACATGGAGCTGAAAAATCCATTTGGCATCAATGAATTATTAAATGCGAATAATGCAGATGCCATTTATGACAATTGCGGTGAGCAATTACACGGTTTGACAACGCAGGCTTTATTGACGCACAATAACGTGAAAGTCGTTTGCACAACCGACGACCCGTGCGACGACTTGGCACACCATATTGCGATTAAAAACAAACCGTTCGGCACGAAAATACTACCCGCTTTTCGCCCCGATGTGGCGATGTTTATTGAGGATGGAGAAGTTTTCAGAAATTACGTTCATCGCTTAGAAAGTGTTGTAAATCAAACATTTACAAATTACGATGATTATTTAAGTGCTTTAAAAAGTCGCCACGATTACTTCGGCGAAATGGGTGGACAATTGTCCGATCATGGGCTTGAAACCATGTATGCGACCGATTATACTGAGGGGTCCATTCGGAAAATTTTTGCGAAGGTTTTGAATGGAAAAGAAGCGACCGCGCAAGAGATTCTGCAATTCAAATCTGCCATGTTATACGAATTTGCGGTTTGGGATTTTGAAAAAGGTTGGACACAACAGTTTCATTTGGGCGCAATTCGGAACAATAACACCCGATTTTTACGCGAGTTGGGGAAAGATATTGGCGTTGATTCCATCGGTGATTTTCCGATTGCAGTGGCCATGTCGCGCTTTTTTGACCGTTTGGAAAGCGAAAATAAATTGACAAAGACAATTATTTATAATCTAAATCCTGCTGATAATGAAGTGTTTGCGACGATGATTGGTAATTTTCAAGACGGCTCCATCAAGGGTAAAATGCAGTGGGGTTCAGGTTGGTGGTTTTTGGACCAAAAAGACGGCATGACGAAGCAAATTAACGCCTTGTCAAACATGGGCGTTTTGTCGGCTTTTATCGGAATGTTGACGGATTCGCGGTCGTTTTTGAGTTTTCCACGGCATGAATATTTCCGCCGTTTGTTGTGCAATATATTCGGTGAGGACGTTCAAAATGGTGAATTACCGAACGATATTGATTGGATTGGCGGCTTGGTGCAAGATATTTCTTACAATAATGCTCAAGCATATTTTAAGTTTTAGTCGAAATTAAATGTTTTAAAATAGTTTGGATTTTGGATTTTATCCATAGTTTTGTTTCAAATTTTAATCATTAAAAAGCCGACATTAGAATGGAAGAACAAAACAAATTAGACCTTTTTGAAGGTAAAAAAGTGCGCCAAATTTGGCACGAAGGAGAGATGCATTTTTCAGTTATTGACGTCATTGAAGTCTTGACGGATAGTGTCAATGCTCGTAAATATTGGAACACCTTAAAAACCCGCGAATCGCAACTGTCCTCAGTTTGTGGACAGTTGAAAATGATGGCTACTGATGGTAAAACTCGGGCTACGGATACGGCAAATCGAGAAGGTATTTTTAGAATAATGATGTCGGTTCCGTCACCGAAAGCGGAGCCTTTTAAGTTGTGGCTGGCGCAAGTTGGCAATGAACACATCGAAGAAATTGGCGACCCCGAACTCGGTTTTGACCGTTTAAAGAGCATTTATGAGGCAAAAGGCTACCCAAAAGAGTGGATTGAGCGCAGGATGCAGACGATTGAAGTGCGGAAACAATTGACTGATGAATGGAAAAATCGGGGTGTAAAAGAAGGTCAAGATTACGCGATTTTGACGGCGGAAATTGCCAAAGCAACTTTCGGTTTGACACCTTCGGAACACAGCAAATTGAAAGGGCTTGAACGCCAAAATCTGCGCGACCACATGACGCCTTTGGAGCTAATTTTTACGGCTTTGGGCGAAGAAGCGACGCGGATGAATACGATAAGTGACGATGCCCAAGGTTTTCAAGAAAGCCACGAAGCGGCTCAACGCGGCGGTCATGCGGCGGGCGATGCGCGGTTGAGTTTTGAAAAAAGACAGAATCAAAAAGTGGTGAGTTCGGAGAATTATTTGAAACAGTTGGATAAAGGAGAAGAAACCGAAGACTAAACATAAGGCTAATTATTACAGTTAAAATTTTCAAAAGGGACCCCTCAGTATAAAGGCTGTTTTTGGCATTTTTAATCATTAAAATTAGATTACTTTAATCTAATTTTAATGATTAAAAAAGACATTTAAAAACGAATTAATTCAAAATAATTAATGAAAAATGTTTTTAAAACTTACAAAAAAGCCCCCTCAGTATAAATGCCATTTTTTGCGTTTTTAAACCTTTAAAATGTTGACAATCATTTAGTTATACCATTTATGAAAATTAGAAAATTGCCAAATTTTTTGGCTTCAAATAATTAACAATTTAATCATTTTTTAAAATCAATTAATTAATTTGAAAACAGTAATTATTTATTTTAATTGAATTTTATTTTTTAAAATTCGCAATTATATACAATTGCAATAATTCAATTAAAACCTAAATTTTAATTTAAAATAAGATAATTAAAAATCAATTAAAATGAGCAAAAAAGTAGTAACACTTGGAGAGATTATGATGCGTCTTTCGACTCCCGATTTCAAAAGATTTGAGCAAACCAACAGTTTTGACGTCACTTATGGCGGTGGCGAGGCGAATGTTGCGGCGGCAATTTGCAACTATGGCGAGCAAGGTGTGTTCGTGACGAAAGTGCCAAAAGATGCATTGGGACAAGCTGCCATCAATCATTTACGACGCTATGGCGTTGATACTCAACACATTGCGCGAGGCGGTGAGCGCATTGGCATTTATTTTTTGGAAACGGGTGCAGCGATGCGGGCGAGTAAAGTTATTTATGACCGCGCAGGTGCTTCGATTGCGGATGCCGATTTTTCAGAATTTGATTTCGACGCCATTTTTGAAGGCGCGGATTGGTTCCACACGACGGGTATCACGCCCGCGTTGAGCGATAAAGCGGCTTTGTTGACGGAAGTGGCTTTGAAAGAAGCAAAAGCGCGTGGTATTACAACAAGTATTGATTTGAATTACCGCAAAAAATTGTGGAGCAAAGCAAAAGCGCAGGAAGTTATGTCGCGTTTGTGCCAATATGTGGACGTTTGCATCGGCAACGAAGAAGACGCAGAAACGACGTTGGGCTTCAAGTCGGAAGGAACGGATATTGAAAAAGGCGAATTGAGTTTGGACGGTTATAAGAGCATTTTTAAGCAAATGAAGGCTAAATTCGGCTTCAAATACGTCGCTTCTACCCTCCGCGAGAGCCACAGTGCTTCGGATAATGGTTGGAGTGCGTTGGTGTATGATGGTAACGAATTTTATCATACGAAGCATTACGACGTGCGGATTATTGACCGCGTGGGCAGTGGCGACAGTTTTGCAAGTGGTTTTATTTATGGCTTGGTGACGGGTAAAACGATGCCCGATGCGGCTGAATTTGGCGTGGCTGCAAGTGCGTTGAAACACACAATCCCGGGCGATTTGAACCACGTGACGGTCGAAGAAGTCATGACTTTGGTGAAAGGTGATGGCAGTGGTCGCGTTCAACGTTAATTGAATTTCAAGGATTCCAAATTTCAGATTTCAATGGGTAATTCAGCTTGAAATTTGCAATTTGAAACCTAAAATTTGTCAATATACTGAGGGATCCTAAAAATTGTAGGAAGGTGAAAATCTTCCTACAATTTTATTAGACTTGTTGTGTATTGATAATCAATTGTTTATGAAATGTGTTGACTCTACGAGTCAAATACTGAGGGGGTCTAAATTGGTACTGTTATAAATATGTTGAGCCTAACAGCTCAATCAGACGCCCACTAATGAGCCGTTAGGCTCAACATATTTGTAACAGACGCACAGAACGCCATCTACTTGACTCGTAGAGTCAACACATTTTGTAAATCGTTGATTATCAACTATCAACAAGTCTATTTTTTTAATGCTTTTTTAATTAGAAAATTAACCACAATTTTCATTTAAAAATGAATTAAAACATAAAATTTTTTAAAATTATATGTTTCAATTTCTAAAAAATAATTTAATTTAAAGATGATTATTGATACTTTAAATAATGCCGCTAAATACTACGGCGTGCATCCACTTTTTGAACAGGCTTTTGCTTATTTAAACAGTGCAGATTTGGAAAATACGGAAGCGGGTACTTACGTAATTGACGGCGACAATTTGAAAGTTATTTATTCCAATAAACAAGGCATGACCGTCGAGCAGTCAACCGCCAAGTTTGAATGTCATAATAAACACGTTGATATTCAATTGTGTATCAACGGTTTAGAAACATTTGGATGGAAGCCGCGCGAAAAATGCGTTTTGCCGAAAGGCGATTATAATCCAGAAAAAGACGTGTTATTTTTCAATGATGCGCCCGATATGTTTTTTCAATTGACGAATTATCAGTTTGTGATTTTGTTCCCAGAAGACGTTCATGCACCGATGATTGCCGACGATTTGGTAAAAAAATTAGTTATAAAAGTTAAAATTTAAAATCAGATTTATCCCCTGATTTTCACTAAATAACACGCATTTAAAAATAGAATTCAATTAAAATATATTTTTTAATAGATTAAATCCGTGTTAATTCGCGAAAATCAGTGGATAAAAAAAACAAAATAATAATATGGATAGCATTAAGCAAGTAACAAAAAGCATTGTCACACAAGGTATGTTGCCTTTGTATTTTAACGCTGATGAAACGGTGAGCGTTGCCGTTTTACGCGCCATTTATCGCGCTGGTGTGAAAGTTTTTGAATATACAAATCGCGGAGAAGCGGCTCTAAAAAACTTCACCAAACTGATTGATATTAGAAATGCCGAAATGCCCGATTTACTCATCGGTATTGGCACAATTAAGAATACGAAACAAGCAAAAGCGTACCGAAAAGCGGGTGCTGATTTTTTCGTAAGCCCCGGATTTGTGCTTGAAGTGGCGGAATACGCCGCTAAAAAAGGCATTTTTTACGCGCCGGGTTGCATGACACCTTCGGAAATTATTGCGGCAGAAAATGCGGGTGTTGACTTCATCAAATTGTTCCCGGGCGATATGTTGGGACCCAAATTTTTGAGCGGCATTAAAGATATTTTTCCAAATTTGTTGTTCATGCCAACGGGTGGCGTGGATACGACCCGCGAAAACATCGAAGCGTGGTACAAAGCAGGCGTTTGTGCCGTCGGAATGGGCAGCAAATTGATTAGTAAAGATTTGATGGCAAAGAAGGATTATGCCACTATTGAGGCTTCAACGCGGGAAGTTTTGGCGTTGATTCAGACGATTAAAAGTGATTTCAAATTTCAAATTCCCAATTCCAAAATACTGGTAATCAATTAATTACGCTTTGGAATCTGAAATTTGAAATCTGAAATTAAAAATACTAAAAGGCATTTTGAGAACTTATTTTTCAATGGTTCTAAAAATGCCTTTTGTTGTTTTAGATGCTATTTTTACAATTCAAACTAAAAAAATAAACGGTTTTAGTCAATTTTTATCTTTTATACTGAGGGGTCCTCTTTTGACCCAATTTTTTAAAATCAATAAGAAAAACTAACTTTAATATGAACGAAAAAATCGGCAATTACAGGTGGACAATTTGTGCGCTCCTCTTTTTTGCAACCACCGTCAATTACCTCGATAGAGCCGTTATTGGCTTGGTAAAAACCTATTTGGATGCCGAATTTGGTTGGACAAAAACGGATTATGCCAATGTGACGGTGGCTTTTCAGGCGTCTTATGCCATAGCGATGATGTTTGCGGGGCGATTGATTGATTGGTTAGGCACTAAAACGGGCTATGCTTTGTCGCTCGTGACGTGGAGTTTTGCGGCAATGGCGCATTATTTTGTTGGCTTGGGCAGCAATTTAGGGTTTGTGATGGCACGGGTTGGTTTGGGTGTAACGGAATCGGGCAATTTTCCCGCCGCTATCAAAACCGTTTCGGAGTGGTTTCCGAAAAAAGAACGGGCATTGGCGACGGGCATTTTCAATTCAGGCACCAACGTCGGGGCAATTATTGCCCCGCTAATCGTGCCTTATTTGGCAGTCAATTACGGTTGGCGAATGACTTTTTTGATTCTCGGCGCTATTGGGTTGTCTTGGTTGATATTTTGGTACAAGTTTTACGACACGCCAAAAGACCACAAACACCTCACAAAAGCGGAGTTTGATTACATCCACAGCGACGCCGATGAAGTCGTCACGGAGGCATACGCAGCCGAAAAAGTGAGCTGGGGCGACCTCCTAAAATTCAAACAAACGTGGGCTTTTGTATTAGGTAAATTTTTAACGGATGGCGTGTGGTGGTTTTATCTTTTTTGGTTGCCCGATTTTTTGAAAGAGCAATACGGACTCACTGGCACTGCGTTGTCGTTGCCGATTTCACTCGTTTACGTACTCGCCACTTTGGGCAGCGTTTTTGGCGGTTGGTTGCCGATGAATCTCATCAAAAACGGTTGGGAAGTGTTCAAAGCGCGTAAAACGTCGATGCTTTTCTACGCTTTTTGCGCCGTTCCCGTCATTTCAGCGCAGATTATGGGTAGCTACAATATGTGGTTCGCCATTGGGATTATTGGTTTTGCTTGCGCCGCACATCAGGCTTGGAGTGCCAATATTTTCACGACTGTGAGCGATATGTTCCCTAAAAAAACGGTCGGTTCAGTCACGGGCATCGGTGGTTTTGCGGGTGGCGTTGGCGGCATCGTTGTATCAAAAAGTGCAGGTTGGCTGTTCGATTATTACAAAGGTTTGGGTAGTATTCAGACGGGCTATTATATGCTCTTTTTCTTCTGCGGTTGCGCCTATTTGACGGCGTGGTTGGTGATGCATTTGTTGGTGCCAAAGATGGAAAAAGTGGTCATTTAATGGATTTGGGTTGAGAACGTCGGCGAGGTTCAAAACCTCGCCGACGTTACTAAATTTGAGACCCCTCAGTATAAAACTCGTTTTTCATCAAAACAGACACTTAATTGATACCAAAATTCGCTTCCCTCTTACTCTTTTTGGCTATTCAAACCAACGTTTTCGATGATTCCTAAAATTCAATCGCATTTCACCACTATTTAAAATCAACAACATGAAAAAAATACTTCTATTCGTCCTATTATTGGCACTTAGCCAATGGGCATTTGCTCAAACGATGAGCAAAGCCGAGAAAAAACAAGCTGCTGCAAAAACCGAAGTTGAGGCTTTGGAACGCCAACGTTTTGCTGCACAAGTGTCGAAAGATTATGATTTTTTAGGAAAAATTTTTGCCGATGATTTGATTTATACCCATTCAAATGGCAAAACTGATTCTAAAGAA
>JAYUKJ010000863.1:0-2343 GCA_043764555.1 Saprospiraceae bacterium | reverse complement strand
GGCGTTCAAATTCTATCAAAAAATGGACTTTTTCGCGCCTTTTGCGAGCGGTTCCGCGAAATATGACACGATGATTGTCTGTCCTTGCTCCATGGGTTTGCTGGCGCGCATTGCAACGGGCGTCTCAAACGACCTCGTAACGCGCGCCGCGGATGTCGTTTTGAAAGAGCGTCGCCGCTTGATCCTCGTCCCGCGCGACACGCCTTTGAGCCTCATTCATTTGAAAAATATGACGTTTTTGACCGAAGCGGGCGCCATTATTTGCCCCGCAACGCCGAGTTTTTACAGCCGACCGACGGATTTTGAAGCACTCGCCGCAACGGTCGTTGACCGCGTTTTGGATTTGGCAGGCTTAGAACTCGACAGTTACCGATGGAGCGAATAAGTGAATTAGAAATTAGAAATTAGAAATTAGAAATTAGAAATTAAAAATTAGAAATTAGAAATTAAAAATTAAAAATTAGGTTTTCAAGTTGCTGATTATTAGGTTTATTTTAAGGCGGCGTAGCTGCCAAATCTTGGTAATATTAAACTCAATCAATGATTTTTCCACGCGGTGTAACCGCGAAACCACTTGTTTTGCGGTTACACCGCATAGAGAAATTATTAGTAGGTCAAGATATTACCAAGATTTGGCAGCTACGCCGCCTCTAACATAAAAATTAGTTAGAGCAACTTGAAACCCTAATTGAGCCTTGAAAATTAAAAACAGCCATTGAACTGTGAGCGTTTGGTTTTTGTAATTGACTGGTTATCAGTCGTTTGCAAATTTTCAATTTTCAATTTTCAATTTTTAATTTTTTGCTGTTGCTTAATTTGAGGCGTTTGTTGTTGTTTTTGCTGCTGCTGATTGTTCGGCAAATTGTAATCTAAGGACTGTTGTTGTTGGAAACTAACGGCGACTTTGTAGCTTTTGTCGATATTTCTCACAGCGGGTTGCAGCATCAATTGCATGACTTCGGTGGCGCGGACTTTAGATTTTTCAAAAATATCGCTCTGTTGGGCATCTTCCCGAAACGCTTGGCGCAATTTATTAATATTATCGTTAAAATCCTGCGAACTCAAGTCGCGCATGAAGCCGATGTCCAAATTCTCAACTTTGGGATAGACCTCATGACTCAAAATTTGCGGTTGCGGCAGCGTAATAATGATGGTCTTGCTGCGGTCGTCGGCGGTAACGTTAAAGGCATTTTGGAGATTAAAACCGACTTTCATAATGCTCACCGCCACGAGTTCAAACTCCGTGGAAGACACGCTGTAACCGAGCAATTTGGAGTTATTTTGGACTTTTATGCCTTTTTTATCCTTCACTTCCATCACGGCAAGCTCCGTAATCGCCCGCTCAACGCGCTCGCGCATCATGCCGCGGGCTTGCGAAAAGTCGCGAATTGCCGCCGTTTTTTGCAGCCTTGCCACCATCGGACGCACGCCCTCCGTGAGCGCAATGCCGCAAGGCGTTTCGATTTTACTGCCTTTCACGGCGAGTTTGCCGTCTTGCGTTTTCAGGATTGTGGAAATAACGTTGGTAACAAAAAAACACGTATATTTCGATGCCACTTCATTGAGCAAATCGACCGCCGAAGTAGAGCCGTTTTCGTACCAAGCCGCGTAAATTTGGCTCGTTGTGTCGCTCAAACCGACAAAATCGTTGAAATACATCTGCCGAACGTAAGGGTGCATTTTGCGGTATTCCGCCACCGCTGCCGCTTTCAATTGCCCGTTCAAACCCATTCGGTTGGTGACGTGAACGACCAAATTGGTGTTGAAATCCAAGATTAATTGGTCAAATTCAGTCTTATATCGCTGCGGATTTGAGAGAATTTCGAGCGTTTTGGCATCGTCCAAATTCATTTTAAAATCCGACGGCACATACGTCACCGTCATGGCGCGCGGAATGCTCGATTGCACTTCTCCGTCGCCGCCGAATGCCTTGAAAAGCAAGAATCCAGCGCCGCAAATCAGCGTGAATAATAAGAGTTTTTTGCCGAAACCGACTTCTTCGCCGCCGTCGTCGTCGTTGTCTGGGCGTCTTGGTTCTACTGCCATGATTTTTTATTTTAAAAATGTCTAACTGATATGTACGCATTTGTGCGCACGCGCAACTGTATTTGCGAATTTGTGCGCACGCGCAACTGTATTTGCGAATTTATTCGCACCCGTAACTGCAAATTCATTTGCAGAATAGCTCAAAAAAGGCGACCACTTAGCTACCCGACTATTTAGCTACGGATTTTACGGATTTACGGATTAAAACGACTGCATTTTAATCCGTAAATCCGTAAAATCCGTAAATCCGTAGCTAAAATTAATCGTGGCTAAGTAATTACCCAAAAAAGTAAATCC
>JAYUKJ010000862.1:0-2343 GCA_043764555.1 Saprospiraceae bacterium | reverse complement strand
GCCGCGTATTCGGGGCGCAAACGAAGTCTGTACCCTTTTGTGGAATATTTAAAACGCTCAACGCGTTGGTCATGTTTTTCAACTTTCATCGTCGCCAGCGACCGTCCTATGTTGTTGAGATTCAACGAATAGTGAAGTCCCGCCGCTTTCTCCAACATCGCTTTAATTTCGGAAGCCGTGGCAAAAGCTGAGGGGTCATCTTCGGCAGCATCCATGTATTTGAGAATCAACTCCATTTCGTGCGTGGTTTTCTGAAAGTTCTTGTTTTTTTCTTCGGAAGCATTCATTTCATCCGATGTTAGGTCATACTTTTCGCCAGCTAAGACAGCCGCGTAAGCCTGGGACCACACTTGCAAGATGTCCACGTTTTGAGAATAGCCTTTCGGTCCGCCTTCATCGTGGAGAATGTTCTTGACGCGGATGATGTTCCACCGCGTAGAACCCGTTTCATCTACCAAAATATCGTCTTTATTGGTCGAGGCGAAGAACGAGCAACGGCGGTCAAACAAACGCGGCGACGTGCCAAAAAAGGGGCGCTCTTTGACCGACGGCATCGAAAAAGTAGATTTGAGTTGCCCGACGTCCCATTTTGATTTGCCGTCTAAATCATCCAAATTTATGATAAAATTCTGAACCAATTCCAGTTTTCCGTCTTTCGACGTTGGATTAGACAAGCCGATTTTATGGTACTGTTTCAAAGCGGGTGGACATAAAAAGTTGATAAAACGGGATTTGCCGACGTTTTGAGTCAAACCAAAGAGTGTCAGGCAGTTTCGGTTTTGCGTTTGCCGCAGCGCACAAGCCACCGTGCGCAACAAGGCTTTACGGAACATCTTGTGCCACCATTCGGTACTTTCTTCGGTCTCAACGAAATTGGCGAGCTGCGTAATGTGGTCTTTGCCGTCCCACGCCACCAAAGACTTAAAGAACTCGTCAAACACATCGTAAACGGGACAGTAATTTGGGGAACCCATAAACGCTTTGAGCATCTTTTCGCAGCCGCCGAGTCCGTATTCCATCAGCTCACAATCCAAACCCGACAGATTAAGCGTTTCGTAAACGATAGCACCCTTAAATCTTATTTCTCCTTCGTTTGCCACTTCGTTGAAACGGAAATCGTACTTCTCATTCAAATAGTCGCACATGGCGATAAATTTATTCTCATTCCGCATGACTTGGTGTTGTCCCGTGGCGCGGTAGTCAATTTTTCCGCTTTGTACTGAGAGTTCCAATTTTTTCTCAATTTTTTCTTTTTTCGGAAAAGAAACGACGGCGACGTTGACCGACGGCGTTTGTACTGAGCGTTGTACTGAGGGGTCTCCTTTTAGCTTTCGGTAAAACCTTAAAACGGTGGCGTCGTCGTGTTTGCGCGTTGTCCGTCCAATGGCAGATTTGACCGTCGCCGCAATTTCAGCCGCGCCGAAATCTTTTTCCTCAAAACTGAGGCAATGGTCGGCAATGACGTCTTCGGGCAGTCCATTTTCAACGGCAAGAACCGCGAAATTAAAAACGTGATTATTCCGTCCCGACGGCGCGTTGCGGTTGACTGCATCCGTCACAACTTCGATAATCATATCGTTTGTGAGCGTCATTTCGGGCGTTGCCGCGCTTGATGCGGTTGATGCACGTGCATTTTGGGACTTAGAAGCCGTTTTTACTGAGGGGACCCGTTGTTGCGATTCGACCGAGACGGGCGGCGCGTTTACATCGAGCAGAAACGTTTTGGCGTTTTCATTGATGTACAAAAATTCGTCGTTGTAGGAATAATACCAAAAACGAGGAAAGGCTTTAGCGGACGTGTCAAAGTGTTCACCTTCGACCGTTCGACTGCCTTTTTGCTTTAATTCGGTATCGGTCTGGACTGCGAGCCGTGCCGAATAAACGGCAGTCACGCGAGCGTAAGCGGATTCGTGTCCGTTTTCACCATTGTCGGCAAAAACTAATATACGAATACCGTGACCTGACGGGGATATGAAACAAGCGTAGGTGTATTCAATGTCGGTCACTAATTCAAAAAGTGATTGACATTGTTTTTCATTGCGGCAGCCGTCAATGTCGAGGACGATAAGCGGCACGTAAGTCACGCAATTATCAGCGTCGCGCTTGGTAAATTCGCCAGCTATGAAGCCGTGCAAACTACCTTTTAGTTTGTTATACGCGGCTTTGTCGTTGCGGTAACTGTTAGACAACTCAAAGGCAGTTTGCTTGTCTTGCTGCTTAATGTCCATCAAAACGTTGCCTAACGTGGTGACGGTGACGATTTTTGGATTAATGCCCCGCACGATACTGAGGGGTGCTTTGCTGCGTGATTCCGATGTGTCGTAGTGAGTCATTGAAAAGGGA
>JAYUKJ010000861.1:0-2344 GCA_043764555.1 Saprospiraceae bacterium | reverse complement strand
GCGCGGCTTTCGAGTTGGCGATGGCCGTTTGAACGTCCGCTTTCAATTGCTGTTTGTTGCGGTCGAGCGTTATAGTTTGGCTTTCGACGTTCAGTTTTTGACGGTCAATGGCAATTCTACGTTGGAAACCATCGAAAATCGGAATTTGCAATTGCAAACCAATGCCTTGTCCTAAGTTGTCGGCGAGTTGCGACCCATACGCTTTATTTGGAATATCTGTAAGGGTTGATTGCCTAAAAAACACCGTTTGTGTTTGGCCACCAATTGTAATCGTTTGCGGCACTTCAACGCTTCCTACTTTACCTTTTGTAAAATCTAAAATCTTATTTGAATAGTTGGAACTGATACTGGCAGTGGCAAAAAGGCTCGGTAAAAGTCCCGCTTCGGTGACTTTTACGCCAATTTCCGCGCTTTTTATTCGCAATTCACCCGCCCGAATCTGCGGTTGCGCGCCCAAAGCCTGATTGTAAACGGCTTTGAACATAAAGGCATCTGGATTCATGTCGGAAGGCAAAATGACCGATGGCGTCTCAATTTTCATCTCGCGGTCAATCGGAAATTCCATCAAATTTTTCAAGGTCAAATAGCTCAATTCGACGTTGTTTTGCGCCGTCACGATTGCCTGTTCGTCGCGGGCAACTTGCGCCACGATGTCGAGCCGTGCGTTTGCCGCAAGCGCGCCCGCTTTGATGCGGCGGTCGGTTTGCGTGAGCTGTTCCTGCGTGGTTTGGACGCGGCGCTGCGTATTTTTGAGTTGTTCTTCGTTCAGCAAAATCTGCAAATAGGATTGAGCGACTTGCAACGCAATGCCTTGCGCAGTCTGTTCGAGGTCGGCTTCGGCAGCTTTGATGTCGTTGGCACTCTGCTTCATCTGATTTTTAATCCGTCCACCGTTGTAAAGCGTCACATTGCTCGACAAACTCCAACTGTTGAACGTGGCGCTTGTGTTTTCAAAACTGTTCGTCGCGGGATTCACCGAGCGACCAAAGTTGAGACCGAGGTTAGAATTGGCACTCAACGACGGATAAATCGCGTTGACATCTTGTTTATTCGTCAATTTAGCATTCTTTACCGCCACTTGACCTTGCTTGACGGTGCGGTTCATCTCTTGCGCCTGCGCGACGCAGCGTTCGAGGGTCCAAGTTTCTTGTGCGGTCAATTGTTGCGCAGCAAGTATGGTTAAAGCGATGATTATGCGTTTTTTAAACATTTTATTTTTTTAAAATTTTTCAAGACATGACAAAAAAGTCAATAGTCAAATTTTAAACCCAATTTAATTCCAGATTCCAAATTCCAAATTCCAAGCGCTCTGTATGGAATTTGGAATCGTGAAATTTGGAATTTGAAATCCTTTTTTAATTCGTTGGGACAAGATTAAAACGTATAATTGCAACCACCTATTAATTTCTATCAAAACCGATTTTTGATAGATAAAAACAAACATTCACGCGATTTTGACGCGCAAACGACGGATTTAACCGACGATTGATGAACGTTAAAAATGGGTTTGATGGACATGAATAAACGAAAACGGACGTTATGGAATAAAAAAGGGACCCCTCAGTATCGGGCGTTTAAAAACGACTTTGCAGTTCTTATTTCGGCATTTTATGGACTTTTGTAGTTGCCTTTTTTTGTCATTCAGGAGGAATCCACGCGTGGCGTTAATTCATAAGAGCGACGAGTAGATTCCTCCTGAATGACAAAAAGAGGCGATGACAAATCTGAGGAAAAATGATTGAGAATGACTTTTCGTTAAATATAAATTGCTGATAATCAAATAATTAAAAATATTTTTTAAACTTTTTAAACAATTACTTATGAAATCCTTACGCTTGTATTTTTTAGGACCCCTCAGTATTTTATGCTTTCAAATCACCGCGCAAGTCGATGATTTGATGAAGGATAAAAATATCACGTGGATGGCGGAATCTTATAATGATTTTTTGACAGACGAAAGAGCTGAAGAAAAAATTGGTAAACGTATTAGTGGAGTAAGAATGCTTAAATTTTATAACCCTGCGGAAGATGGCATACCAGAAGAATTCTTGTTACAAAACTGTATTCTTGAACTAACGAAAAAATCGAGGGAGGAAATCAGCGAAACGTAAGTAGGTGATTCCAAATTCCAAATTCCAAATTCCAAATTCCAAATTCCAGATTCCAAATTCCAGATTCCAGATTCCAGACTTCAATTTTGGAATTTTGGAATTTGGAATTCTTGGAATTTGGAATCCTTGGAATCTGGAATCCTTGGAATTACTTCAAATTCAAGATATTACCCATTGAGTAACACGACCGACAGCGCGGCTCATAAGATTCTTTTTCGCCAAGCATAACTTGT
>JAYUKJ010000860.1:0-2346 GCA_043764555.1 Saprospiraceae bacterium | reverse complement strand
TCACTGTCTTATGAAAAATTCCGTTTGATTTTTATTAATACGAACCTTAGTTATAAATTTTGACCATTAATGGAAAATCAATATTGGTCACTTAGGTTGTCGAATTTAAGGGTCGTCCTAAATTGGAATTCAGGACCCCTCAGTATAAAAGCAAAAAAAGCCGCCAAGTCACGCGACTTAGCAGCTTTTTTTTATCTTGTCATTAACCATTAACCATTAACCATTAATAGTCATCATCATCGCCGTCGTCATCGTCGTGATTGCCACGGCGTTTTTTAGGCGACATATATTCGTCATCGTCGTCGTCGTCTTTGCTAAAAGAATCGTCTTCTTTAGCCAAGCCGTCGAGGTCGAGTCCATCGAGGTCGAGTCCGTCGCGTGGTGCTTTGTCAACTGGAAGGTCGTCGTCGTCGTCGTCTTTTGTCATATTTTTAGAATCCATGACGGTGACGCGCACCAAATAGGCGTACTCTTCGGTGTCGAAGGGCAGTGCCAATACTTTTTCACCTTTCGGCGTGGTATATGAAACGAGTTTGTGCGAAAATCCGTTTGGATATTCGGCTTTGATGGCTGCTTGCACGTCCTTAGGCAACTTGTCCAAATCTTTCAGAAATTTGGGGCGCGACGGCGTTTTACCTTGCTTTGACGGCGGCAAGCTAATTTTGGTGACTTCGGGAACTGTCGGTTTCGCTACGACTACTTTCTTTGCCATTTTGGAGTCCTTGATTTTCTTGTTTTAAAACGTGTTGTGAATGAGTGCTGTATGCCCTGCTGTTGCTTTCAATTTCGGGTCAAAATTAGTCCACCATTTCAATTTTCAAATAATCAGAAATAAAAAAAATAAAAAAAATAACATTTTTTTTATAAGCCTTTGACAATCAAGTGTTTATGTGGTTATTTTTTTTAGGGTAATTTAAGACCCCTCAGTATAAACGCTTAAAAATCGATAAATTATGCGTTTTTATGGTACCAATATTTTCAATGCCGCTGTAATCATCCGTTCAACCGTCGCGGCGGCTTGTTGGCTAAATGTACCGTCAATCCGATTCGCTAAGATGGCTGAAATCGACAGCGCGCGGTGTCCAAACAGTCGTGCGAGTCCGTAGATGCCCGCCGTTTCCATTTCCATATTCGTCAACATCAACGTTTTTTGACGGAAAGTGTTCAGGATTTGTACCAATTTAGGTTCCGCCGAACGCCCTCTGAGGATGCGACCTTGCGGTGCGTAAAATCCGGGTGCGGTGATGGTGACGCCTTTTGTAAAGTCCTCATTGTCAAAGAGTTGTAATAGTTTTTTATCGGCTGCGAACACGTAAGGAATCAACAATAAATCGTCGTTTTTATGTTCCAAATACGACGTTAAGTTGTCGGCCAGCGTGAGTTCTTCGCCCGTCGGTGCGGCTTCGTAAAACGTCATAAGGTTGTCAAAGCCAACGGCCATTGTCGAAACGACGAGACTGTCAACGGGAATCTCGGCTTGCAAGCTGCCCGATGTTCCGAGCCTCACAATACTGAGGGGGGTGATTTCTGATTTTGGTTTTTGCGTGTCAAGGTCAACATTTGCTAAAATATCGAGTTCGTTCATCACGATGTCAATATTATCGGTGCCAATACCCGTCGAAATAGCCATAATTTTCTGTCCGCGCAAAGTGCCAAGGTGCGTCACGAATTCGCGGTGTGCGGCGCGGTGTTCGATGCTGTCGAAGTGTTTGCTGACTTCACCGACGCGCTCGGGGTCGCCGACGAAAATGATGAGCGGTGCGATGTGTTCGGGTTTGAGATGTAGGTGATAAATGCTACCGTCGGGGTTGAGAATTAATTCTGTTTCAGCCATTTTAAATTGAATTGTGAATTATGAAATGTTTTGATTGTCGAAATTTAATTTTTGCAAAAATAATTAATTAATCGTCTATTTGCTTTTTATTTGCAAATATAACGTGGGATTGATTAGCAATACCTCTCAGGGTCAAACAACTCAAAAAGTCATGATACAATATTGATAGGGTTTTCTTATAAAAAAACCTATTGCTCGCTTCGCTCGCAAAAAGAGGGGAATGTGGTTCATTTTTCGGGCTTTGCCCGAAAATGAACCACCTCTCTTCCTTTTTTGCGAGTGAAGCGAGCAAAAAAGTGTATTTCGGCTGCGTTTAATTTTTATAAGAAAACCCTAACAATATTGATAAAAGCGTTGAAGATAAAAACTGAAAGAGCGGCTGCCCACAATTGGGTAGCCGCTCTTTTTTTGACTAATGATATTCTAGTTTTTAACTTCTATTGCGCCTTTTTCCAATAAATCCAATAGCATTTTACCTTCGGCTTCGCCAATTTTTTTACTTAATTTATTGT
>JAYUKJ010000859.1:0-7871 GCA_043764555.1 Saprospiraceae bacterium | reverse complement strand
AATTTATAGAAACACTCGAAAAGTGGAACGCTAATTACCCCGTTTTCCTCCGCCCGCGTCGGTTTGGGAAAAGCCTTTTTATTAGCACTTTGCATCATTATTACGGTTTAGAACATCAAGACATATTCCAAAAACTTTTTGGCAATTTATACATTGGTAAAAATCCGACGGTTGAAGCGAACAGTTATATGGTGTTAACTTTTGACTTTAGCCGCATCGACACAGCTACACACGAAAGCACATATCAAGGTTTTTTGAATAATACGATTGATGGTGTACGCACTTTTTTAGGCACTTACAATAAATTTAATGCAGAAGAAAAACGCACTATTCTGGAACAACAAAGCCCCGAAGCAATTATTAAAACGCTTTTTGGCGTCGTGAAATCTAAGACAATAGCGCACAAAATTTACTTATTAATTGACGAATACGACCACTTTGCGAATGAATTGTTGTCATTTGACATAAATCGCTTCAAATCAGACGTGAGTAGAAATGGCTTCGTTCGTAAGTTTTACGAAAGTTTCAAAACGGCAACGCGGGATGGTATTATCGGTCGAATTTTCATAACGGGCGTTTCTCCAGTTACTTTAGATTCCTTGACAAGTGGTTTTAATATTAGCGATAATATTAGTATGAATCCCATTTTTCACGATATGATGGGTTTTACACACGCAGAAGTGGCAGCTATTTTGCACGAATCAGCGATTCCTATTGAGAAAATACCGCAAATGATGTCGGATTTAGCAGAATGGTACGATGGTTATTTGTTCACAATCGGTGCCAAAAATCAACTATTCAACCCCGATATGGTCTTATATTTCTTAAAAGAATACAGCATTAACAATACATATCCGTTTCTAATGTTGGATTCTAACATCATAACGGATTACCGTAAAATACGCAATATATTTAAAATTGGCGGTGCCGAAAATGAAAAATTTGAGCTGTTGGAAAAATTAGTAAAAACGGGTAGTATTAATTTCTCTTTGACGCATATTTATAATTTAGAATCTAATTTTACGCACGATGATTTTTTAAGCCTCTTGTTTTACATGGGTATGTTGACGATTAAAGATGTGAAAAATATGCGTTGGCGGTTTGAAATACCAAATTACGTGATTAAAAAGCTCTATTTTGAATATTTTACGTCCATTTTCTTAGAAAAAACGCGCTTTGCCAATACCCGAATCCCGCTTGACGACGCCATTGACGGATTGGTAAACGAGGCAAAACCCGAACCTTTTTTCAAAGTTATTGAACATATTTTACAAGAAAACCACTCGACCCGCGACGAGTTAGTCTATGGTGAGAAGCATTTGCAGACCTTAATGATTGGCGTTTTATATCCTTTTGAAGCCTATTATATTCACAGTGAATTTGAAAACAGACGCGGTTATCCCGACATTTTTATCGAAAAAATGACCGATAAACCCATCAATTACGAGATTGTTTTGGAGCTAAAATACGTTAAAAAATCGGCAAAAAAAACCTTAAACGACGTCATTGCCGAGGCTCAAATACAATTAGATGGCTATATGAAAAGCGCAAGATTTAGCCGCCCCGACGTCCGTGGTTTCTATGTCGTTTACTTCGGCGGGAAAGTGCATCAGTGGCGAGAATGGGGACATTACTAAAGGAATTAAAAATTAAAGACCCCTCAGTATAAACGCCGTTCCGATGCATCGAGACGGCGTTTATACTGAGGGGTCTCTTTTTTGAAATTCTTAATTTTTCTTCTGAGCCAAGCGTCTCAAACCGAGCGGGTCTTCCTGTTTCAAAGCCTCGTGAGCGCGCAGAACGCACACGTCTTCCTCGTTTAAGATGCCAAAATAACCTTCATCGCCAAACATTTGCCGCGCAATCCGCGCTTTAATTAACTGCTTTAAAGGCTGTTTCAAATCATTTATTTGCCCCGCATCTTTCGGTACTTCGTGGCGTTGTGCGTACTTTACAAATTCGGTAAAAGAATAATCCGTCACTTTAAAATCCTTCCGAAATTCTCGCCAATCTTTAAATTTCATCTCTTTTTGATGCCCCAAATAGTAGCGATAACTGTATTCAATTGCCCACGATTTGAGTTGCAAATAGTACGCATTTTTATTGTAGGATTCAATTGGCACAAAAATATCGGGCGCAATCCCGCCGCCGCCATATACAATTCGACCATTTGCGGTTTTGAAAACCGTCGCTGTATTCTGATAAATGCTGTCGGGATTCGATAATTCGCCGCGTTCAAAGCGCAAATCTTCTTCATCTTCGTACTCTTTTTCCGTCTTGTTTTTGTACGGTTTCTGAATACTCCGACCATTCGGCGTGAAATAACGCGCCACGGTCAACCGCAATTCCGCACCGTCCGCCAAGGCATAAGGCTCTTGAACCAAGCCTTTTCCGAACGAACGCCGCCCGATTACCACGCCTCGGTCCCAATCTTGCACCGCTCCCGCGATGATTTCACTCGCCGAAGCCGAGCCTTCATCAATCAAAACGGCGATTTTTTCAACGTTAAATCGTTGCCGACCGCTCGTTTTATACTCGTTTTTATGCACCGTTCTACCCTTGGTAAACACCAATAATTTGTCTTTGTCGGGAAAAAAATTGGACAAAATATCCACCGCTTTATCCAAATAGCCGCCCGGATTTCCGCGCAAATCGAGTATCAAATGCTTAACACCTTTCTTCTCGAACAGCTCTATTAATGCTTGATTAAACTCCCGCGTTGTGTTATTTGCAAAGCGATTTATTTTAATATATCCCGTAAATTCGTCCAAAGTTACGGCGCAATCGACGCTGTGAAGCGGGATTCGGTCGCGGTCAAGCGTCATCATTTGCAATTTTGCACCCCTCAGTATTTGCATCTTTACGGGCGTTCCGCGCTTGCCTCTGAGCCGTGCATTGAGCCAACGTTTGTCTTTTCTGATGGCAACCGAGTCGTCAACAATCATAATTTTATCGCCCGTCAACAAGCCTGCTTTCGCGGCGGGGCTGTCCGTAATCGTCGTAACGACGTTAATTGTATCCTCCAAAATGATGGTTTCAATGCCGATACCATCAAATTCGCCTTCCAAATCGTCGCTCACCGATTGCAGTTCATTGGCGGGAATATAGACTGAATGTGGGTCGAGTTCTTGCAACAAATTGTTGATAGATTTGTCAATCATCACCGAATTATTGACATCATCCACGTATTTTGCATCCACATAGCGCAGAATTTCCTCCATTTTCCCCTGCCCGACAATGTTTGTTGCCTCGGTGGTGCTAAGGGTATTTTTCTTTTTTCGCGCATCAATAAGCGGCTCGTTTTGCAGTTTCATACCCACCAAAATCCCCACCACAACGGCAAGAGACAGCATCAGTGGCAGCCAAATTTCCCGTTTCGTGGGCGTTGATTTTATTTCTATATTATTCTCAATAGACATATCTAAATATATTTTTATCGAGCAAAGGTAATTTAAAGAATCAAAAACTAAAAGGTATTTTTCCCTCCTTTATTTGTAACTTTCTAACGAATAATTACTTTCGCTCGGAAATGAAAGAAGAAAAAAATAACCCATCAGAAGTCGTCTTAAAACGCATTGAAAATCTCGGATTTTCGCTCCTCCCAAAGCCCGATTTGGGCGAAAATGTCTATTTATTGAACAATGAAATCCTCGTTGATATTCAAAGTACACCCCTCAGTATAAGCCGTCGAGATTACACTTTTCGGCTCGATGAAGCACGTTTTGACTACTATTATACGCACCACCGCCACTTTTTTCTGCTCCTAATGTGCGAATCCGATAAGCGGGTTTTCGTTTTGCCGTTGGCTTTGATTATGGAAATTTTTCACGATATTTATACCGTTGGCAACAGTTTCAAACAATTTAAACCCGTCATTAAACTAAAAAATGGTGTGTGGTTTCTCCGTTTTTTTGGTCAATACGACATCACGGATTACTTAAATCGTTACGATTTTTTAATCAATGAATCCAGCAACTCGCCCGCAAAACCGACCCGCTTTAACTCCATCATTGAACTCAAATCGCTCGAAGAACGCTTTGAACATTTGGCAAATATCGGCGAAATCAGAGGCGATTCTTTACACGTTGCGACGGTCGATATGCTCAAAAAAATCGGCGAATGGTCGGGTTTTGAAGTCGTTACGGAAAGTCCTTTGCGCGATTTACCCGATTTTCCGTACCAAATTGACGTGCTTTGGTACAAAAACGGCGATTTATACCTTGCCATTGAAGTCTGTCACCACGGCGTTGTGGAAAAAGATAAAGACGCCTTAAAACTCGCCCGACAACTCGGTGCGCGGAAAGTGATTATCGTTAGTGAAGTGAACAAAATGGAACGGATTCGGCGCCTCTTTCAGTTTGAAGGTGAGGTAAAATCTTGGGCAGAAGTGTGGTCTTTTGAGCGCGTTTTCGGAATGTTCGAGTCGGGTTTGAAATTTTATAAAGACTTTGAAAAATTCCGCAGATATGGTTGGCAAGAAGGTTTGACGGAGTTTATTTAAACCTTAATTTAATGACTAAAAAAGCCGTTTCGATGACTCGAAACGGCTTTTTTAGCGCTTTATACTGAGGGGTCTTTTTTTTATTTTACAAACAAAAATAAACGTTTATCAAACCAATTTTAAATTTATATTTGCGCCAAAATAAACATCACAATATAATCAAGCAAAAATTTTTTTTTTACCAAAATTAAAATTCAACGCATTATGAGCAACAACGATTATCAAGTTTTTTTAACAGACGTTAAAGAACGCATCAAACAGGCACAATACCAAGCCTTCAAAAAAGTCAATTCCGAATTAGTCAATCTCTATTGGGATTTGGGGCAACTTATTGTTGCAAAGCAAGAAGCCCTTGGTTGGGGCAAATCTGTCGTGGAGCAATTGTCGAAAGATTTGCAAATGGCTTTTCCGAGTAACAGTGGTTTTTCAACTACTAATTTATGGCGGTGTCGCAATTTCTATTCGACATATAAAGAAAATCTAAATCTCCCAGCGATGCTGGGAGAAATTGGTTGGACGCACAACATCACTATTTTGGAGCAATGCAAGGACAACCTCGAGCGTGAGTTTTACCTCCTTCATGTCCGCAAATTCGGTTGGACGTACCGCGTTTTGACGCATCAAATTGAGAATAAAACGTATGAAAAATACTTACTCAATCAAACCAATTTCGACCAAATTTTGCCCGATGATTACAAACATCAAGCACTTTTAGCCATCAAAGACCATTATACTTACGACTTTTTAGAGTTGACTGGCGAACACTCCGAACAGCAATTAGAAGAAGCGTTAGTGCGTAATATCCGCGCTTTTTTGATGGAAATGGGCAATGAATTCACATTTGTCGGCAATCAACACCGATTAATTATAGAAGACGATGAGTTTTTTATTGACCTCTTGTTGTACCATCGGCGGCTTCAATGTTTGGTCGCCATTGACCTTAAAATTGGGGCTTTCAAAGCCGAATATAAGGGCAAAATGGAGTTGTATTTGACCACACTCAATCGGCAAGTAAAAATGCCCCACGAACAGGATTCAATTGGCATTATTATCTGCAAAAGTAAAAACAAAACGGTCGTTGAATACTCTTTGAGCAATGCCGTACATCCGATTGGCGTTGCCACTTATAGCCTTAGCAATACGCTTCCCGAGCAATACAAAGACCTGTTGCCTTCGCCCGAATTTATCATTGAAAAACTAAGTCATATCAAAGATTTCTTCAAAGAATAAATGACTAAAAAAGCCGTCTCGAATTCATCGAAACGGCTTTTTTAGCGCTTTATACTGAGGGGTCCTATTTTTCTTTATTTTTTCATCAAAATCTTGAAATCAGCTATTTTCAAAGCAACAACTTTGGGATATTCAATATCCTTTAAGATGTTAAAATGCTTATCTTCAGAAACAATACATTTCGCATTGCAGGCAATGGCACAATCCACAAATTTATTGTCATCAGGGTCAATTGTTATTAAACGCCAAAAATAATATTTGTTTATAAACTGAACATTAGCCATTTCATCAATAATTTCCATGATATATTTTGCAAAAGATGGCGAATAAAAATCTCCTAAAATCTCCTCATATTCAGCTAAAATATCCGTAGTTACGCAGAGTGTAAATTCCTCATTTATTAATGCTTGCCAAATCCAATAGTGTTCAGATTTTCTGGAAACGCAAGCAATAAGCACGTTTGTGTCAATAACGTACTTCATGAGCCTTGTTTGTAAGGCGTCCGCTTGTGAGATGTCAAAATCGTTTGAACATCTAAATTTTTTTCTTCCCAAATTTTATCCGCCCAATCGCTGGCTTTTTCTGCCATATAACGCACAATAAGCCGCCGAATCTCAAGCAAATCCGCGTCAGGGACATTTTTTGCAAATAATTTCAGCATTTCTAACTGAATATTTGAAAATTGAGTAGGCTGTTGAGCCAAATTTGTCTGTACCATTGCCTAAAATTTTTACAAAAATAAGCCTTTTTATTAAAAAGCAAACGACAAAATGATTTTCTTTATTTTACAATCCCAAAACAGTCCTCAACTGCACCAATTTTAAAATTATATTTGCGCCAAAAATAGGCCCCCTCAGTATAAATCGCAAATTCATCATTTATCACGCATAATTTATCATTAAAAATTCATGGATTTTTCAAAAATAAAATCGCCCGCTTATATTCTTGACGAAAAACTTTTGCGCCGCAATCTGGAACTCATGGAGCGCGTACGTATGGAATCGGGCGCTCATATCATTGTTGCTTTCAAAGGCTTTTCGATGTGGTCGGCTTTTCCGATGGTGCGCCAATATTTGGATGGGGCAACGGCGAGTAGTTTGTACGAAGCGAAATTGTGTTTTTCGGAAATGAAGACCCGCGCCCACACTTATGCTGCCGTTTATTTCCCCGAAGATTTTGAGCGAACGCTGAATTATTCGAGCCATGTTTCGTTCAACTCTTTGAACCAATTTAATCGCTATTATGCTCAATGTCAACGTTTTACGAAACATGAAATTAGTTGTGGACTGCGCGTAAATCCCGAATTTTCGGTTGTCGAAACGGACTTGTACAATCCCGGGAAAGCGGGTGGAAGGCTTGGCGAAGCGATTTCAAACTTGCCCGAAGAGTTGCCGCACGGCATTGAAGGACTCCACGTTCACGCGCTTTGCGAGTCGTCGGCTGCCGATACGGAGGGTTTATTGTTGGCGATTGAAGCGAAATTGGGGCAGTATTTACCCAAATTAAAATGGCTAAATATTGGCGGCGGACACCTCATGACGCGCAAAGATTATGACGTTGATTATTTGATTAAAGCCTTAAAAACGTTTAAAACTAAGTACCCAAATCTCGATTTAATCCTCGAGCCAGGCAGTGCGGTTGGTTGGGATACGGGCGTTTTATTGTCCGAAGTCTTGGATATTGTTGACAATCACGGCGTAAAAACGGTGATGGTTGACGTGAGTTTTACGGCGCATATGCCCGACACGCTTGAAATGCCTTATCGCCCAAAAATTCGCAACGCGGGTGATTTTGCGGAAGGCAAATTCAACTACAAAATCGGCGGAACAAGCTGTTTATCAGGCGATTATATGGATTATTACAGCTTTAATAAAGAAATTCAAGTCGGTGATACCCTCGTTTTTGAAGACATGATTCACTACACTATGGTGAAAACGACGATGTTCAATGGCGTCAAACACCCCGATATTGGTATTTGGAAAGAAAACAATACATACGAATTGGTACGGCGATTTAATTACACGGATTTCAAGCGGCGGTTGTCTTAGGAACGCGAATTAAATAAAAGCACATTTTTTCTTAACACATAGGCACATAGGGCACATAGTTTTTCTCTTTAAAGATATGTCTTAAAGCGTTT
>JAYUKJ010000858.1:0-2354 GCA_043764555.1 Saprospiraceae bacterium | reverse complement strand
AATGGCTAACGAGAACAAATAAATGGCTAACGAGAACAAATAAATGGCTAACGAGAACAAATAAATGGCTAACGAGAACAAATAAATGGCTAAGGGAATTTGCAAACAATAACTTACTCACACCTTTCGGAAAGTTGCAAACTTTCCGAAAGGTTTTCACCAAAAAAGAGTGCATAACAAATCGGAATTATCGGTTTTATGTCGCAAAATAGATTTGTCGTGAATTCCCGAAGGGAATGTATGTTTATAGAAAAACAAAACACGATTTTTCCTTAATCCCGAAGGGATTGTATGTTAAAATGCCAACGAATGACATATAATCCCTTCGGGATTTTTGAAATGTGCTTTAAATCCTCCTATAAACATAAATTCCCTTCGGGAATGTGTAATAAACTAAAAAATGCGACATAAAGCCGATAATTCCGTAACAAATTGTCCTTTAAGGCTGCAACTTTCCGAAAGTTAAAAACTTTCGGAAAGTTGCTTCACGATGAAAAAGACAATTTGTTATACACTCCCAAAAAATGGGTAGATTATATTTTACAAATTCCCTTATACTGAGGGGTCCCTTCTTCCAAAAATCAATACCCCAAAACACCCGCATTAGCTGCACAACCCGCGACAAAAGTCAAGGGTGTCGGCGCACTGCCATTTGTGGCATTAGGCGACAAACCCGTAGCGTTAGTCGTTGAAGCAGTTGCCGTTCCGACGGCAGGCGGCGTTGTATTGAGTACGATTTTGCAATTAGCAGTTGTGCTTGACATACCGACACCCGACACCGTTACCACGTTGCCGACAACAGTAACCGTTCCGCCACACGTATTGGTCAAAGCGTTTGGCGAAGCCACGTTCAAGCCTGCGGGCAATGTGTAGGTATAACCCAATCCCGAAACCGATTGACCCGCCGTTGGATTGGTCAAAGTCAATGTCAATGGCGTGGTTGTGCCGACCACGATGTTGTTTTGACCATAGGTTGCGGTCAAAGCGGCCGTTGCGGTACACGCGGCGGGACCGTTGACGTTTGTTGCGTAGTTGTTGATGAGACCCGCACCAAAGATTGTCATGGCGTTAGGCGTGTTCAACGACGCGGAGTTAGGCGGTAAAAATGGGTCATTTGTATTGTCAATTAAAGCAACCGTTCCCGTTCCGCAAGGATTAGTATTTGGAAAATGGAACAACAAAATGTCCGTATTTGCTGGAATGTTGAACAATACTGAGGGGTTAGCCGAAGCGTTGTAACCAAAGAAGATGTAATCTTTCGTCGGATTTTCGCTTGGCGCATCGTATCTTGAAGACGACCACGTCATACTTGCCGCACTTAATCCGTTGCCGTTGCCGCCCGTGACGGTGCCAACAACAAATTGGTTCGCGCCCACGCCGCTTGGCACAATAACGGTTACTTGCGAAGACGCAATGCGCGCTTGTGGACCCGAATACGCCGTCGAAGAGTTCATATAGACTTCGTAGCGCGCCGCAGCACCGTTGTAAATGAGTTTGAAATTGACGACTTGCGCGTGGATTGTTGTTGAAAACAATAGACCTAAAGCCAAAAGGCTGGTGAATTGAATGATTTTTTTCATGAATCAATAAGTTTTTGTGAATGATAAATAGTTAAAACCTTTTGGAAAGTTTAAAACTTTCCAAAAGGTAGTTGTTCAAGGCAATTACTTAGCCACCAATACTTTTTGCGTAGCTGAAACGCCTTTGTCGTTAACGAAGTGGAATAGGTACAAGCCACTCGCCCACTCTATTACATTGACGTTTATTTTGTTCAAATTGCCTTTTATACTGAGGGGTCCTATTTTTTGCGTTAAGACGGCTTTTCCTAAGATGTCCGTAACGACCAACGTTGTGTTGCTGGTTGAAACGCTGCCGTTTGTCCATTCTATGGTCAACAAATCGGTTGCAGGAACGGGATAAGCACGCACGATGTTTAAATCTTTAGTCAAATCTTGTGCCGCCGTTGTCGTTGCCGAACAATCAGCGACGCGGCTGCCTTGAATGCCGCTGAACGCTTCGCCGCCTTTGGTCGCGAGCGTGCTGAGGTGGTTTTTGACATTAAACCCTTCTGCCGTTACGCGGTTGACAACCGCTTCGTTGTTGTCAATCAATTCCACTTTGCCCACGCAACCGTTTTGCAAATTCGTGAAAGTAAACAACGGCGTTTCGACGCCTTGTTGGTACGGGATGTTTTTAGTTGCCATTGTGGTCAACGAAAAACTCACGTAATCGTGCGTCGGGTCGCTTGCAGGGGTTTCGATGCGCGCATTGTCGAGCCATTTCACGCCCGCTTGCAAGCTCGTAATGTTGCCCGCCGTAAAACGCACATTCGCGGGAATCCGCACCGTTACTTG
>JAYUKJ010000857.1:0-2356 GCA_043764555.1 Saprospiraceae bacterium | reverse complement strand
GATTTGTTGGCGTATTGACGTGAGTTTTCGACTATGTACGGTCTCTCGTTGCGCTAACGAAGCGGACGAGGGAAAAATACTGAGGGGGGTATTTAATGTCAAATACACCCAGTTATATGAACATCCACCAAATTTAAAAATAACTATATATTAACAAAATTGGCTACTTACAAAATGAAAAAATACATTTTTATTCTTTGCGCCTTCACCACTTCAATCGCCACAGCACAAGGCGTTCGTCCCGACCTATTTGTAAAAGAAACGATTCTACGCAACAAAAATCTCGCAGCTTACTCCCAGAGAACGGTGCATTGAGAGGGTTTAAAGTGGACTCGCTCCTCGCACAGAGTTTCGGTATCTATGCGCCGCTCGTCGCATCTGTCTCGGAGACAGGAAACCCCGAAGGACTCCGAAATAAAATAGTCACGGACTTTAAAGGCAGAGCATACGCGATTGATTTTTACGGAAACGCTAAAATCCTCATTGACACACTCGCCTACGCCACAAACGCGGCGTTGGCAGATTCAAATGCCGCCTCACGCATTTATATTGACATAAAAACTTCACAAACCCTAAATGCAGCTGTGCGCACCGCAAACAGTTACACGGATACCGCGTTTTGCTCAATAACTCAAATAAGGCGAATCAAGCAGCCTTGATAGATACGGCGAGAAGCATTCGGCAGGATGTTGCAAACAATATCAACCACCTTGATTCATCGCGCGGCTCATCATCATTTGCAAAAACGGTCGTTATTAATCCTGTTAAATCGGCACAATTTAGAAATGACCAAGCGTCGATTTTGCGGTTATCTGAAAAGGAGATTTTAATTGCTTACAGTCAATATTTCAACAGCACAGAGGATGGTACTAATATTTCAATCGCGACATCAAAATCAACCGACAATGGATTAACATTCCCGGCTTCGACACGCATTGATACTAACATTTACGTACCGTCACTGTATCAAAAAGGGAACAAAATCGGTTGTATTTACTTAAAAAAATCAGGAACTTTACTTAACCAAGTCTGGGAAATGGAAAGCGCTGACGGTGGTGCAACTTGGATTAATAATCGAATGATCGTTGGAACCACAACGAGCTATTATTCGCCGACTTCTAACGTTATTTACAGAAAAGGTGGTAAATTATATTATTAAAATTGCCAATACGTAAGCGGAACTTATGAAAGTTCCCCTACCAGTTATTACACAGGCAGTTATTTAGAAAGTGCTGACAATGGTGCAAACTGGACTCAGAATTCCTACACATTTGTTCCGCCAGCTGGTACAACAGTCAACGAGTCGTATTTTTGGGGAAAAGGCGACAGCACGGCTTATTCGTGGCGTTCGTACAGCGGTGCTATCTACACGACTTCAACAAAAGATTTTACTACGTGGTCTGCTCCGTACAGGCATCTTGAAAGTGGAAACAGTGCATCCATAATTTTTGCAACCAACAAAAAGCATTATGCAATTTTTAATCGTGTTGAAAATGGCGTGTTTAATGGATTAGCGGCAAGAATCAATCTTGACCTTGCCGTTTCGCTCGACACAGGCAGGACATTCAAAACAATAGCCACTCTTGCAAGCAGCAAGGAGAACAACCGCTACCATATCGAACCATCTGTATTAATTGACAGCAACAAAGTGTTGGTCACGTACTCCTCTTCCTTGTCTATTTCGCCTAATCTTTATGAGTTGATAAAAAAGGAATTGACATTTTCCGAACTTGAAATTTTGGAAATGTCGGTCAATACATCGCCTCTTAATTCTACCTTTAGCCAGAGTTTTGGGTTTGGCACGGGTGGCAAAGTAGGCGTGGGAACAGCTAACCCTTTAGTAAAATTTGTAGTTTCCAACAATGGTGCGCAAGGTTTAGAGATTGACCCAGCCTCTTCTCAGATTGAAATAGCATCTTACAATCGTTTAAATAGAGCTTATTTCCCAACGCGCTTTTCAGCGTCAAGTTTTAAATACTCAATCGCTGGGAGCAGTTCCGTCTTAACAATTGCCTCAAACGGCAACATTGGCATCAAAGACGAAACACCGAGCGCACCTCTGACGATAACATCAACACTTGGCGGAGTTTTATTTCCGCGCTTAACGCAAACGCAAGTAACGGCAGTTGTTTCACCCGTTGGAGGAACCGTTCTGTTTAACACAACGACCTCAAAGCTGCAAGTATTCACTGGATCTGCTTGGGTAGACTTGCATTAACTAAAATTATAATCCACACGTTAATCAACGGTTCTCGATGACTAACTAACGACACTTTTAAAATATGAATGCTCAAAAAATATTACTCTTTTTATGCTTTACTCCACTCAGTATGGTAGCGCAAAACTGCATAAATTG
>JAYUKJ010000856.1:0-7908 GCA_043764555.1 Saprospiraceae bacterium | reverse complement strand
CGAACGATTTGTCTTTGTAAACAGAGATGATAACAGGTAAAACCTGTCCCATTTTGTCTTGAGTAGCGGCGTTGAAACGTTTGCAGAACTCCATGATGTTCACACCCTTCGAACCCAACGCGGGACCAATTGGCGGTGCGGGGTTTGCTGCCCCACCTTTCACCTGAAGTTTAATAAATACTTCTGCTTCCTTAGCCATTCAAAAAACAATTTAAAAATGTGATTCGCGCAACGACCTTTGGGAAGCAATTCTGAATTTCTTCGGAATCGGTTTGCATTGCCGCGAAATGAAGTGTAACAGCTTTCTTCACAGAGGTCACAGTTTTGTGTCGAAAGCGGCGCAAATGTAACGTGCCAAATTTTATTCGGCAAATTTTTTTGTGTTTTTTTTATGTTTTTCTACGTTTTTGAAAGTTTAAACTCAACGGAGACTAAATCCCTTGTTCTTTTCTCGTTGAAAGGATGTGTTTTATTCCAAAATTTGGAAATTACAAATGAATTAGTAACAGCGCATTTAAAAGTCGTTTTTATTATTATTTTAGCCGAAAATAATTGTAATGAAAATTGAAAAACTAAAAATAAAGAATTTTAAAGTTTTTGCAGATACAGAAATCAATGATTTGCCGAGTATGTGCGTGTTTCTCGGAGCAAATGGCTCGGGGAAATCGACATTATTTGATGTCTTTGGATTTTTAAGCGAAGCTTTAAAAACAAATGTTCGAGCTGCCATTGATAACCGTGGTGGATTTCGAGAAGTAATATCAAGAGATAAAAAAGGTGATATTGAGTTTGAGATAAAATTCAGGAATGATGATGATAAAAGTGGAAAAAAACCGCCATTGATAACCTATAAATTGGTAATAGGGTTAGATGAAAATGGAAAAAGACCTATTGTTAAAGAAGAAGTTTTAAGCTATAGGCGTGGTATACAACATGGCGCGCCTTGGAAGTTCTTAAATTTTAAAAACGGTGAAGGGTCTGCAATCAAAAACGAGGATCAATACGGAAAAGAAGGCGTAAAAGAAGAAAGAGAATATCAAAAATTAGCTTCACCAGATATTCTTGCAATTAAAGGACTTGGACAATTTGAAGGATTTAAAGCGATTTCTGATTTTAGAAAACTCCTTGAAAGCTGGTATATCGCCAGTTTTCATATTCCTGATGCTCGGAAAAGTCAAGAAGTAGGTATGAGTGATAGACTCTCTTCTACGGGTGATAACCTTGCGTTGGTAACAGATTACATTTTTGAAAATCACCCAGAGATTTTTGATGTAATTCTTGAAAAAATGAAACAACGTGTACCAGGCGTTTCATCTGTTCATGCTGAAAAAACAATAGATGGACGTATCATCCTACGGTTTCAAGATGGCAGCTTCAAAGATCCGTTTATTTCACGCTATGTATCAGATGGAACACTCAAGATGTTTGCCTATTTGATTTTACTATATAACCCGTCAAAGCATCCGTTGCTGTGTATTGAAGAACCTGAAAATTTCCTTCATCCAGACCTTTTAACGGAATTAGCAGAAGAATTTAGAGAATACGCCGAGCGGGGAGGTCAAGTATTCATTTCAACACATTCTCCTGATTTTGTCAATGCTCTTGAGTTAGATGAATTATTTTGGTTAACAAAATCTGGCGGCTATACAACAATTGTACGCGCCAAAGAGGATACAATTGTCACAGAACTGGTGAAAGGTGGAGACCATTTAGGTTCACTTTGGTCTCAAAAATATTTTAAAGGAAGCGGGATAAAATGATAATTGAATTTTTATTAGAAGAACCATCAATGGTCAATTTTCTGGAACAACTCCTTCCACGGGTTTTACCCGAAGGTTTTGTACTGAATGAAAACTGCTTTCTGAGACCACACAACGGTAAAAGCGATTTGCTAAAATCCATTCCGCGAAAGATTCGGGCATTTTCAAATATCTCACACGAAACATATCGCGTAGTCATTGTCCATGACCAAGACTCAAATGACTGCAAACATTTGAAGCAAGAACTCGCTACTTTGTGTTTACAAAATGGTGATTGCCCCACTTTAATTCGCATTGCTTGTCGTGAATTAGAAGCATGGTATTTAGGAGATATGGATGCCATTCAAAAAGTTTATCCCAATTTCAAAGCTGACCAACAAAGAAATAAAGCTAAATTGAGAAACCCTGATTCGTGTAATCCATCGGATGAACTCAAAAAATTGATTCCAAATTTTCAAAAAGGTTATGCTTCAAGGGAAATTTCAAAACATATTTCTATTGACAACAATCGGTCAAGTAGTTTTGGACATTTTAATTAGTGGATTAAATCGTTTCTTGATGCGATAGAAGATGGAAATATGTCAGCAAAGGACCCCTCAGTATAGAAGCCGTTTTTGACCCAATTTTTAGTCAAAAACGGCTGTTATACTGAGGGGGTTCTCTTTTGAAGAAATTCAAAACCCATTAACCGTAAAACCACCGTCAACCGCCAAATTTTGTCCCGTAATATAAGACGCGTTGTTCATAGCAAAAAACGCCACGGCAGCAGCCACTTCTTTGGGTTGACCGACGCGACGCATGGGTGTTCGCGCAATGACTTCGGCGTAAAATTCGGGATTGCTCAAGACGCCCGCAGTGAGCGGCGTTTCGATATACCACGGCGAAACGGCGTTGACACGGATGCCGTCGGGCGCCCATTCTACGGCAATATTGCGCGTAAATTGAATCATTGCGGCTTTGGTCATGCCATAAATAACGCCCGATTTCAAGTGCGTCATGCCCGCTACGGACGACATCGACACGACCGAACCTCGAGACGCTTTCAGCAAGGGATGGCATTTGCGCGTCAATTCGTAGAACGAAAACAGGTTGTTTCGGATGATGGTATCGAAGTCATCAGCGTCAAAATCAACCATTTTTTTACGGATATTCATACCCACATTGTTGACCAAAATATCGAGTTTGTCCAACGAATTGACCACTTTTACGATGCCTTTTTTTGTTCCCAAATCGGCTGAAATACACGTCAATCTGTCCGAATTCACGTCTTTCTCGAGCGCTTCGATGGATTCTTCACTTCGCGCCACGGCAATCACGTGAGCGCCCAAAGCCAGAAATTCTTCGACAACCGCTTTGCCGATGCCTTTTGTCCCGCCCGTGACTAAAGCGGTTTTGTTTTCTAAATTCCAAATCATAAAAGATAATTATTTGATAAAAAGTAATCCGACAAAAGTATGCCTTTTCATGAAAAATAACTGCCCGATATTGAGGCGTCCTTTTTCCAGCGTAGAAAAAAAGGCCCCCTCAGTATAAAAGCATAAAAATGTTGATTTTCAAGGTTTTAGCCATAACTTTGCGCATAAATTAAAGCATAAATTAATCACAATTTAAAATTTTTAAACAATGAAAAATAAAGAACAATTTGAGTTTGAGTATGAATTGGACGGACATGAGTTCATCGAGCTGAACATTCTGTTGAAAGAATTAGGCGTCGTGCATTCGGGTTGGGAAGCCGACGCGAGCATTACGAAGGGCAAAGTCACGGTCAACGATGATGTTCAAACCCAAAAACGGTACAAAGTGCGGTCGGGTTTCACGGTCGTTTGTAATGATAAAACGATAACTGTCGTATAAAATGTAGGAAGGTTGATGCACGATGTACGAGCCGTAAGATATTGATTATCAATATATTAAAATTTGAACAACATGAATCCTAAGGTCGATTGGTTCTTTACAAAAGCCGATAAATGGCAAGCCGAATTCGAGCAATTGCGCACCCTCATTCTCAACTGCGGACTCACCGAAGAACTGAAATGGGGTTGCCCGTGCTACACATTTCAGAAAAGTAACATCCTTTTGATACATGGATTCAAAGAATATTGCGCCATTTTGTTCATGAAAGGCGCTTTATTGAACGATACCAACGGCATTTTAATCCAACAAACGGAAAATGTGCAAGCCGCGCGGCAGATTCGATTCAGGCATCTTAAAGAAATAATCGCGTTGGAACCCGTCTTAAAAGCCTATATTTTTGAAGCGATTGAAGTGGAAAAAGCGGGTTTAAAAGTCGAATTGAAACAGCGTACAGACCTCGTTTTTCCCGAAGAATTTCAACAAAAATTGGCCGACAATCCCGCTTTAAAAACGGCTTTTGAGGCATTGACCGCTGGACGACAACGCGCCTACAATCTCCATTTTTCGGCGCCAAAACAGTCGCAAACACGCGCATCAAGGGTTGAAAAATGTATGCACCAAATTTTGAATGGAAAGGGATTCAATGAAGCGTAAAAGCAACAAAAAGGGAATAAACGATAAAGATGCCTCAATGTAAACGCCGTTCCGAGTCGTCGGAACGGCGTTTACTATTAACTTCTCAAAAGTTAAAGTTTTGTTTAAATCGCCCCATTTGTTCCCAATTAAGCCTTTAAATGCCATATTTGCGCCGCAATAACTCTTTTTTTTCATTTTTATAAACTATTAATCAAAATGCAATTTCGTAATTTATGTCAATTCGCAGCTTCCGTATTCATGGTAGGTGTTTTGGTCTTGGCTTCGGCTTGTAAAAAAGACACCACCGCGGCAGCCGCCTCCACAAAATGTGATTACGCACCTTATGCGGCGGGTTCAAAGTTCGTTTTTTCAACCACAGGCACGCTCACGGCAACCGATACCATCACGGGTGACACAACAATCAGTGGTGTTAAATACGCCAAAGTTAGAAGCACTGGACAAGGTTCGGCTGGTTCAGCTTCGACTTCTACGGCGTTCGTTCGTTGCGATGCCAACGGCATTTATACGTTGCTTGATAAAGCGCAACTCGGCGGAACGGCTATCACTAACTTCACGGCGAAAGAAATCCAATCCATCAAATTGCCCGCCGCAGTAGGCACAACTTGGAAATCGGACACCATCAAATACACCGCAAATGGTGCAAACGTCGCGATTCTCTACAAAATGACCGAAACGGCAGTCGGCGGCACCAAAACAGTCAACGGAACAGCCTATTCAAATGGCTTGGTAACGGTTCAAATTAGAGCGTTTACCACAACCTCGTTCAGCGGCATCTCAATAACGGACAGTTCAATCGTCGCAAGCAGTGTCATAGACAAAACCTACGGTGTCATCGAATCAAGCTCAAACGGCGTGGTGAATAAATCGTTGAAAAGTTCGATTATTAAATAATCACAAAAAGAGACCCCTCAGTATAAAAGCCGTCCCGGTAGCTAAATTAGCCATCGGGACGGCTTTTATACTGAGGGGTCTCTTTTTTTTTGATTGCGCAACAACGCATAAACATTTGTAAAATAATTCTAAACTAAAAAAAATGAAAAAAGCAATATTCTTGGCGCTTTGCTGCTTCGTATCGACGGTATGTACGGCTCAAATGCTCACGGGTGACGTGAATTCCAACTCAAAAATGTCCGACATGGACAGCCTGAAAATCATGTACGCGCACGTGCTTTTGAGCGAAAACGGTAAAAATTATTTGGGCATGGTGGACATCGGCGACGGCTTACAATGGGCAATTCTCAACGCCGAAAGCAAAAAATTGAAAGGGTTCAAAAGTCCTGCCCAGCTTTTCAATTTCATGTATGACAATCAATGGGAATACGTGAATACCATCGAAAACGTCTCCTCAACGGGCGTTGCGGGGCAGATGCTTTTTGGCGTAAATGTCTCGAAAACAAAATTTGTTTATGTCTTCAAAAGACGTAAAAATTGAGCAGTTTTTATTTTTTTCTACGTGAAATAGCTGATAAATGCGTGGAAATGCGCTTCAAACGCTTGCAATGTTAGAAGCTGTACGACTAAATATGCTAAGACATTTTTAGCATAGCTTAGCCGTACAGCTTCCAATTTTGACTAAACGCCACAACTAAAAACGCCCATTTTCGTTTTATCTCTTTGCATAAATAAATTTTTAAAAAAATGGAAAAGACAACAAAATACAACGTCTTAACGGACGAAGAAACGCGCGTTATCGTCTATAAAGGCACCGAATATCCGGGAACGGGCAAATTCAACAAGCATTACGCGGAAGGCACTTACGTCTGTCGGCGTTGCGACGCACCTTTATATACGTCGGAATCGAAATTTGACAGCGGTTGCGGCTGGCCGTCATTCGACGATGAAATTGAGGGCGCCGTCAAACACGTTCCCGATGCCGACGGTCGGCGCGTTGAAATCGTTTGCGCAAACTGCGATGGACACCTCGGACACATTTTTAAAGGCGAACGCTTTACGCCTAAAAACGCGCGACATTGCGTCAATTCAGTGTCGATTGATTTTATTACTGCGTAAAATTGATTCAAAATTTCAGATTTCAGATTCCAAACTCCAGACAATTGAGAATCAGTTTTTACAATTTGAAATCCAACATCAAAAACCCTTCAAAAGGTGTTGAACATGACTAATATGTTCAACACCTTTTGCATTTTTATCCATTTTTGAAGAAAAATAATGCAAAAAAACGTTTTATACTGAGGGGTCCTTTCGTGCAAAAATGGAAAAAGCGGTTAGTTTTGCGGCGGCAATTTAGAGCGTTTAAAATTTGATTGCTTTTGAAAAACGGTCAAATCTGTAAAAAATATAAACTAAAAGATAATGGCAAGACCACTAAAAGATTACGCACACTTGGGGACAATGATATCAGAATGGCTGTTTGGCAACCTGTCTTTTGTCTTTTTTCTCTTCTTTTTGAGCTTGATTTACGTCGCAAACGCAAATCTGGCCGACAAACAAGTGCGCCAAATTCAGGCTTTAGAAAAAGAAATTAAGGACTATAAATGGCGCTATAATTCCGCAAAAGCCGACGTTATGCTCACGACAAAACAATCGGAGGTCGAGAAAAAAGTGGAGCCTTTCGGCTTAAAAGCGTCAAATCAGAGAACAAAACGAATACTTTTGAAAGAATGATGAATGATGCCAAATTTTATTCTTTTGCATAATTCAAATTTTCGCTGTTTCAGAATAAAAAAAATTATTTAAAATTAGGAACAATATAAAATTTTGACACTAATTGAAATTCAATTCAAAAATCAAAAAAATTACCAAATTTTATTCTTTTGCATAATTCAAATTTTCGCGATTTCAGAATAAAAAAAATTATTCAAAATTAGGAACAATATAAAATTTTGTTTAGTGTATAAATAATGTATCAAACGACGGCAAGTTTTTAATTTTCAATAACACCACTATAATTTTTAATTCTAAATTTTTAATTCTAAATCATGGCTTTAATCAATTTCAAAAATGAAGTGCTTGTGCGCGTTTACGTGGTGACTGCCGCCGTAACCGTCATAGCGTTGATAATTTTTCTAAAAGCCGTTACGCTCGTTACCCGCGAAGGCGACCGTTGGCGCAAAGAAGCGGATAAACGCAACATCGAAAATCGCGAAATCCCCGGTGAGCGCGGCAATATTCTCGCCGACGACGGAGCTTTGCTCGCCACGTCGATTCCTTATTTTGAAGTCCGCATGGACTTTGCGGCAAAAGGTCTCGGGCAAGAGGAATTTGTGAAAGGCATGGACTCTCTCGCCTATTTTTTATCGAATTATTTGACGCCACAATTGAATAATTTTGACGAATGGCGTAAGTATCTGTGGGACCACCACAACGCCAAAAGTCGCTACGAACTCATTGCAAAAGACCTCACGGCCGACCAATTAGCCGCCCTAAAAACGTTTCCAATCTTTCGCGGCGGGCGCTCAAACGGCTTCGTTTCGGTGCGCGCAAATCGGCGCGAACATCCGTTTAAAATGTTGGGACTCAGGACTTTAGGTTATACAAAAAATGATTTAAAAATTGGTCTCGAAGGTCGATTTGACAACGAATTGAGCGGTGGAAAACAAACCGTTCCGATGATTCGCGTGGGCAACGACGTCTGGGTGCCGCTCCAAGATTTGACGGATATTGAACCCAAAAACGG
>JAYUKJ010000855.1:0-30166 GCA_043764555.1 Saprospiraceae bacterium | reverse complement strand
TTTTTCCTTTTTTGATGCTGCAAAGGTGCGGACTTCTAACACCTCGTTTTCAGCGTATTTCGATAAAAACAAATTATTTTTTATTGCATATCAATAATCATCGAATGCCCACCTCTTGAAGATTAAAATGAGTCAAAAAAAAAGCCGTCGTTTTGCAATTCAAGCAAAACGACGGCTTTTTTTTATTGGTGAACACGTTCAGGAAACGGTTGAAATTTTCTGAACGAGGGGACATTATTTCAATATCCTTTTCCCCTCTCTATTGTCAAAATACGGTTTTAAAATTTTCTTATCCAAAATGGCGAAGAAAAGTACGATATTCAAGAGCATAAAAATTTGAACGAAAAGCGGATTTGACAACATCGCAACGGCCCCCTCAGTAGTCAAGCCCGTTTCGGTCGGAGAAGCCGTCAAATTACTTTTTGAAAAAATCAAAACGCCCAACAGAGCGCTTAAAACGGTGAAAACGGTTAAGAAAATAAGTGGCAAACGGTCAATTTTTGGTGCTGTCCGACGCTCAGGTGCGAGGCGTTCCATCAAGTTTTCGTTGAACCGCATTGAAGGTGATTCAAGCGGCAAATTGAGCAGTTGACGGTGCAATTGTTCGCATTGAACGAAAGTCGTTCGATAGGATTCGTCGGCAAGAAGCTGTGCTTCGTGCTGCGCGCGCATTTCGGAGCAGGCTTCCCCGTCCAAAATGTCCCAGATATGTTCTTCCGTTAAAGGTGCCATTATTTTCTTTATTTAATTTGCAACTTATTGATTATTAATATTTTAAAAGATTTTAATTCCCGCAAAGATGTTAGAAATAGCGCTTGTAATTTGGCATTTCCCTACAATAAACTCTTTTGTTCGCCCTTCATCATGTCTTGCAGCACATCCGCCAATCGCTTGCGCGCTCTATGCAATTTGACTTTTACGGTGTTGGTTTCAATGCCGACCGATGCGGCGATTTCTTCCAACGAATTTTCTTTCAGATAAAAAAGTGTTATCATAACAACATCATCGGGCGATAAAAGTTTCAAAGCGCGCTCAATAAAATGGCGTTGCTCTTTCTGTTTTAGCGCGTCGGAAGCGTCAAGAGGACCCCTCAGTATTTTGGCATTATCGAGGTCTTCCGTTCTAATTTTACGCTTTTGGGCAACCGTCAACGCGCAATTTACGACAATTCGATAGAGCCAAGTCGAAAATTTAGCATCCCGATTGAACGTTGCAAGGGCGTTGTAGGCGCGCACGAAGGCGTCTTGCGCGGCCTCTTCGGCTTCTTCTCGGTTGTTCAAAATCCGCAACGCGACCGTAAAAGCATAGTCCTTATGCCTTTCCACCAATTCACGAAATGCCGCCGCTTCTCCCCTAAGGATGCGTTCAATCGTCGGCATGTCGCGGTCTATGCGGTCTGTAATATTGGGTTCTGGCACGATGAAATTGCTTTTTCGATGATGTTACACGCTTTTTCAATAGGATAGCAATGTACGATAAAAGGTTACAGCTGCGTAAAAAAAAATCCGTCCCGAAATTCGGGACGGATTTTTTAGATTCCAAATTCCAAATTCCAAGGAAACTTTTGGAATTTGGAATTTGAAATCTGGAATTAATCGACAATAAACACCTTAAATTTCACAGATTCCACGAGTGGATAGCCATTTGCGGGGTGTTTTTGCTTCAAAACAATGTCCACATATTTTTCTAACGGTTTTTTGTGGTCGTCTTCTTCCGCTTTATTGCTGTTGTATTTTGCCGAAACAAACCCTTTTTGTCCAGGTTCAACCGTCGAGCGCGTCCAATCGAGTTCTGTGCAATCGCAGCCCGTAATGATTTCAATATCAAGCGGTGCATCGCCCGTATTCGTAAAATTATAGACGGTACTTGGCGTGTCACCCATCTTGATTTGACCGAAATCAACCATTTTTTTATCGAACGTCATATTAGGCATTCCTTTCATTGGTGCGGGACCGCCCATGCTGCTCACTTCCACAGCAGTCGGCACGGCAACGTCGCTGTCCACTTTGAGGACTTCCTCCTTGTTTTTCGTGATTACTTTTTCAACTTTATGCGTTGATTTTTTAACACTTTTTTTCGCAGAGGGTTTTGCCGAAGTCGTCGTCGTTGTTTTGGTGGTTTTTGTCGTGCCACCTTCCTTAGTTTTGATGATTTTTACTTCTTTTTCAACGGTTTTAGTCGTTGCTTTTGATGCGTTTGTTTGACCATTCAGCATAGAAACCGAAAAAAGACATACAAACAAGGTGCATTTTAAAACGGCATTTTTCATTTTTTAGAACTGATTTAATGTGAATTAAATAGGCAATTTTAATTGCCTAATTTTTTAATATTTTTAAAGATAACGTCTTGATTTACAACAAATTGCGTCCACTGTTTTTTTTGAACTACTTCTTTACAAAAGTTTAAATTTATGGGAAAGACTGCGCTCGAAACGTCTTTAGTTTTGATTATTTATTCAGACGAAAAATCTCAGAAAAGATTCAAAAATACATAAAAATACTGAGGGGGTATTTATTTGTTTTTTTTCTGATTTCCGTATTTTCTGCGGACTAATTAAGCGTTAAAATAGCTTCTCCTGCGCATTTATTGATGCTTTTTACTATCGCATCGATGTCCGTTTCTTTAGGATTGTAGGCAATAGCGAGCGTGCGGTTATCGGCGTCTAATTCGACATCTAAAACGCCTTTTGTGAAGATGGTTTTAGCCGTTTTAACGTCTTTTAAATTGACATTAAAGGCTGATTTAAGCGGAAAATACTCAATAATAGTCATTTGTGCGTTTGCTAAGTGGGCGACAACAACAAGGCTAAAAGTGGCGATGCTGCGAATAAAAGAACGTTTCATACGTAGTGATTTATAAAATGTGAATAATAAAAAAAAGTCGTTAAATGAGCATAGTACGATTTAATAAAATGGAATACCCCTCAGTAACTTTGCAAAGGAACGGTTATTTTTATTTTATTATACATTAAAGTGTAAAAAATAGAAAAATGACTGAAAAAATGCAAAAAACAAGCTATTACGGTCAATTATATTGCTTTTATTCCAACTGATAATCAGTTGATTAATTGCGTATAAAATGGTCAAAAAAGCGTTTTATACTGAGGGGTCCTTAAAAAAGTTTTTTTTACTTTTTTAAGGCTGTTTTGTGTCGTGCTTAATGCCATTTTCAACAGCATTTAGTTAGGCGTCATTCAAAAAATAGTGTACCCATATTGGTGATTATATTTTCTTTAATCAAGGCGAATTATTCGAGAAATAATGAATTATTTAAGAATAAATCAACGCAGCTTAAAGGAAATAGAATTGTCAAGATGGGGAGAATATTTTTTGAATGACGCCTTAATCAAACACACCAATTTTTAATTAGATAATTGGGAATAGAATTTTAGTTTTTTAGTGTTTAATTGTGTCCGATTATGGGTAAATAAATGAGTTCAATCAATTTCATAACTAATTGATTATCAATATCAAGCAAGGAGATTTAAAGGCGTTAAAATGTCTTGTTTTTTAATTAAATGGGCATAAAAAAAACCGCTTGATTTAAGCATCAAGCGGCACTAAGTTCACCTAATTTTAATCAAATCTAAAAAATTAGATTTTTAAAAATTATGTTTTCTATTTCTTTTTTTTATTGATGCACGTCTTATTTTTTAAGCGTTTAAAAGCGTTTCATAATGGGTGAAAAAGCATGGAAATGTATTAAAAAACGTCCCCCAAATACGTTAAAATTGAAAAATACTGAGGGGTCTTGTCTCATTTGTTTTGAGGCATTCTTTGCTTAATTTTTCGCTTTTTTAGTCTTTTTCAATTGTTTTTCTTACATCTTCTGCTCTTAAATACGAAGATTGTGCTTGTGCAGTTTTATTAAATAAAAAAATAAAAACGTATTTTGAGTCAATTAAAAAACCTCTAATCAAAAAGAAGATTTTAATATTTTTTATCGAAGACAATTAAATAGAAACAGAACGGTTTTATAAATGCACTAAGTCCCAAAGCGGCATTAATAATTAAGGAAATTAAGTTTATTTTAATTATGGATAAATACATAAATTGAAAATAAAACGTTGTTTTTTTTCTAATTATTTGGATAATTCAAATGAGTATGTTGATATTTGCTAAGTTCTTGAAAATCAGTTCTTTAAACCGATTTTTAATAGGTTTTTACAGTGTTTTTCAATAGACGTTTACAGTGTTTTTAATTCTCTTTTTAATGTATTTCTTATGCTCTTTTAATTCAAAATTTAATGCCCATTTTAAATCAATTATTTAAACTTAAATAAAACAGCTTATTAAAATGAAATCAGCAAAATCAACATCGGATGCGCCTGAATATGGTCAACTATTAGGCGAATTTGACAAAGCCCAATCAGCTTTTAAACAGGCTAAAGCCAACGAGAAAGCGGCTAAACACCAATTGAGATCTGTCGATAAAGACGCTTCTAAAGCGGAAGAACAAGTACTGAGACTCAAACTTAGGCACGCTAAACACGTGCGCAAAGCCTGCAAAGCTCTTGTGGGTATTGTCGAAATATCCATCAAACAGTGGACTAAAGTCACCATTTCTCATATCGTTGTGGAAGAAGCACCCGCGCCTAAAAAACGGGGGCGACAAGCTAAAATCGAGAAAACTGCCGTGGAAACACCCGTAGAAATTGTGGAAAATATTATTGTTGCAGAAGCGCCTTCGCCCAAGAAACGTGGTCTTCAAGCTAAGGCGGTATTCATTGAAACGGAGGAAGAAGAGGGCGTAGCGGGCGCCTCTGCTCGTTTGATGGCGGAGATGCCCGTTGTTGCAAAAGCGCTGAAAGCACCTAAAGTAGAAAAGGCTGAGAGCGCGCCTAAAGTAGAAAAGGCTGCTAAATCACCCAAAGCAGAAAAAGCTGCTAAAGCGCCAAAAGAAGTCAAAACGGCAAAAGGTGTAAAGGAGGCTGTTAAAGCGCCAAAAGAAAGTGACGCTGACAAGCGTCCACGGCGCAGTTCGGGAGAGGCCGCGGTCGAAAAAGTGGCAAAAGAAGCAGCGATGAAAGCGACTTTAGCGGGCGAAGATTTCAGCATTATTGAAGGTATTGGTCCTAAAGCCACGTCAATTTTGCACGAAAATGGCATTTTAACGTTCAAGGAATTGGCGACAAAAGGGTATGAAGAATTGAAAGCAATGATGAACGCTAACCGTCAATTTTTCGCACAGCCGACGACTTGGGCGCGTCAAGCGCAGCTTGCGGGTGACGGCAAAATGGATGAACTTGAGGCGTTGAAGAAGGCATTGAAGAATGGTCAAAAAAAGTAAAGTCCAAATTTCAGGTTGCCAATCTTGAAAATTTTACAAATTTTCAACAAGCCACCCTTTGATTTCCTTATCTTTTGATACAAAATTGACCCCGATACCCACGATTTCTTTGCCCGAATCTTGATAAGCGTCGGCGTATTTTTTATCTTTTATCTGTTGCATCGCTTCCTCGGCACTTCTATTGAATTTGAATTCAAAAATATGAACGTGCGTCGCGGTTTCTACAATGCTATCGGCGCGTCCTTTTGAACTATGCACTTCACTTTTGATGTAAATACCGAGTAAGTTGAAGATAAAATGCAACAAACCGTGGTATAAACCTTCGGATTTTTTGTCGTAGGCTTCCGATGGCAAGCCTGCGAGTAAGGAATTAATCGTCGTTTTCACGCCATCTAAATCGGCTTCGGCGAACGCTTTCAGCAAGGTTTTCAAGACGTTAGAAGCGTATAAATCCGATTGCTTGACTTCCGTAATGCCATCAATCATGTATTCGTACATACTTTCGCGCACCTCTTTGTTGGGATAATCCAAAACCATATTGCTAC
This sequence comes from Saprospiraceae bacterium, assembly GCA_043764555.1. GTDB lineage: Bacteria > Bacteroidota > Bacteroidia > Chitinophagales > Saprospiraceae > JAAFJT01. Next base: position 24,332 of record JAYUKJ010000855.1, on the reverse strand, counting down.
TCATTGGGTCTAACGACTTGACGGTTAAGTAACCCGTTTGGAACAAAAGTGGTACGATATCTAAGTTGTCAATGTCATATTTATCTAATTCGCGTGAGTTAATGCGGGTATTTTCAACGTCAAACTGAACCCGATTTTTCATCAAACGCATTAAAAAACTGGGCATTCCTGTTACAAACCAGTGGCTCATAAATTGTTTTTGCTTCAAAAATTTTAACGTTCCGAACGGATTGTAAACTTTAGTTTGACCATCCCAACTGTAACCATTGTACCAAACTTTCATAAGTTCCAAAAGTTCTTCTCGACTAATTTCCAATCTTTGAGCCGTTGCATCAATAAAATCACTAAAATAAAAGACCAATTCCTCGTGTGTGTAGCCTGTTATAGCGGCATAATTAGGATCAAGCGTTATATCGTCTAAGTTATTCAAATCTGAAAAAAGGGAGACTTTACTAAATTTAGAAATACCCGTAATGAATAAAAAACGCACATCGTCCCCCGTATTTTTCAACACAGAGTAGAATTTTTTCATAATTCCTTGATTAATTTTAGCTTGTGTGTTGACGCCAATTGTTTCAAATTCCAAGTAATCCATGATGGGTTTATCGTATTCATCTATCAAAATGACGACTTTTCCGTGCTTTTTGGACACTTTTTGAATTAATTCTTCAAATTGAGTCTTGTAATCAGTTTTTGACAGTCGAACACCGTGCTGTTTTGCCCAATATTTTAGTGAATGTAAGATGGCTCCATCCAAGCCCTGGTCATCGTAACTCATCGCATCAAATGAGAAATGAATGACGGGATTTTTCTTTGACCAATCCCATTTATCTTCAATCCAAAGTCCGTTAAAAAGTTCTTTGCGACCTTCAAACAAGGCTTTTAAGGTAGAAACGAGCAGCGATTTGCCAAAACGACGGGGGCGCGACAGGAAGTAGTATTTCCCCGTCGTCGTCATTTTGTGGATTAACTCTGTTTTGTCAACGTAAACAAAATTGAAATCAGGAAAATCCGAGAATGTTTGTATGCCAATTGGTAAGTTTTTCATTGGGCAAAGATAACTATTTTTTCTTCTGAATTTTCTCCTCCAAAGCGACACCCCTCAGTATATCGAGGATACTGCGCGCACCATTCAGCGATTTTACGTTTTCACGAACGAAAATAATGTGTTTGGGCGACTGTTTGAACGACATTTGGCGCGTTTTACCTTCGCCCAACACGTATTTCAAAATCCGTTGGAACGTCTCCGTTTCGTAGAAAGGCGATTGCGGATTGCCGACGAAATAGGCTTGCATTTTCCCATTTTTCAAAATAATGCGCTCAAATCCTAAAGCCTTTCCCGCCCAACGCAAGCGCAAACCGTCGAATAATTCTTCGACTTGGTGCGGAATTTTACCAAATCTATCGCGCATCATCCGCGAAAATTCCATCAGTTTTTCTTCGTTCTCGATGTCGTCGAGTTGCGTGTAGAGGCTCAAACGCTCTTGGGTTTGGGCAACGTAAGCGTCTGGAATGTGCATTTCGATGTCGGTATCCACGGAAACGTCGGTGACGAATTGTTGTTTTTTATCGGTTTCTTCTTGGAACAAATGCTTGAAATCGCCTTGTTTGAGTTCCATAATCGCTTCATCCAAGATTTTTTGGTACGTCTCGTAGCCAATATCCGAGATAAAACCCGATTGTTCGCCGCCGAGCATATTGCCCGCGCCGCGAATGTCCATATCTTTCATCGCAATGCTGAAACCGTCGCCCAAATCCGAAAATTCTTCAATCGTTTTCAGGCGCATACGGGCTTCGGGCGTCAAGACACTAAGTGGCGGGCAGAACAAATAGCAATGCGCTTTTTTGTTCGACCGACCGACGCGACCGCGCAACTGATGCAAATCGGACAAGCCGAAATGATGCGCGTTGTTGATGATAATCGTGTTCGCGTTTTCGATGTCTAAACCCGTTTCGATGATGTTGGTACAGACTAAAACATCGTATTTACGCTCGATAAAACCCAACAAGATGTCTTCCAAATCCTCGGTTTGCCCATGAGCCATCGCAATGTCCAAATTTGGGCAAACTTCTTTAATCAAACCGACCATATCGGACAACGACGAGACGCGGTTGTGGACAAAAAACACTTGTCCGCCGCGATTTACTTCGCCATAAATCGCTTCTTTTATCAATTCTTTGTCGAACGTCATGACTTCCGTGTGAATCGGTTGACGATTCGGCGGTGGCGTTCGGATAACCGACAAATCTCTTGCCGCCATGAGACTAAATTGCAGCGTTCTCGGAATCGGCGTGGCGGTCAACGTCAACGTATCGACATTGATTTTAAAATTGCGGAGTTTTTCTTTTGCGGCAACGCCAAATTTCTGTTCTTCGTCAATAATCAGCAAGCCTAAATCCTTGAAACCCATGTCTTTACCCAAAATTGCGTGGGTACCAATGACAACATCAATCTTTCCCGATTTGACCCCCTCAGTAATTTCCTTCTTTTCTTTTGTCGTCCGAAAACGGTTGATATAGTCCACGGTTGCGCCGAACTCACCGAGTCGGGCGTTGAAAGTTTTGAAATGTTGCATCGCTAAAATTGTCGTAGGCACCAAAATAGCGACTTGTTTTCCCGCCGTCACCGCCTTGAAAGCGGCACGAATCGCAATTTCAGTTTTGCCAAAACCCACGTCACCGCAAATCAATCGGTCCATCGGATACGAACGTTCCATGTCCATTTTTACGTCCAAAGTTGCCGTTGATTGGTCGGGCGTGTCTTCGTACATAAATGTGGCTTCGAGTTCATTTTGTAAATAACCGTCAATCGGAAAAGCAAAACCTTTGCTCGATTTTCGTAAAGCGTAGAGCTTTATCAACTCGCCCGCAATGTCTTTGACCTTCTTTTTTGTCGCTTTTTTAAGGTTTTGCCACGTGTCGCTGCCGATTTTATTCAACTTCGGTGGCGTGCCTTCTTTACCGACAAACTTGGCGATTTTATGCAACGAATTGATGGAAACGTACAATAAATCGTTGTTTTGATAGACCAAACGCACAGCTTCTTGAATCTGTCCGTTGATATTTATCTTCTCCAAACCCGAAAATTTGCCAACGCCGTGGTCAATATGCGTCACGTAGTCGCCCGCCGTGAGTTCTTTCAACATTCGGACGTTCAAGGATTGTTCTTTTGAAAAACCTTGACGCATCCGAAAACGGTGGTATCGCTCAAAAATTTGGTGGTCGGTGTAACACGCGACTTTCAAATCGTGGTCAACAAAACCTTCTCTAATCGCTTTCAAAACGGGTTCGACCTTCGCTTTTGCACCCAAATCGCGGAAAATCGAAAACAGGCGTTGCATCTGTTTCTCGTTGTCCGTGAAAATGTAGTTTTTGATGCGGTTGCTTTCGTTTTCGTGGAGATTTTGGATTAAAAGATTGAAGTTTTTGTTGAACGCAGGTTGCGGTTTGCCGCTAAATTGAATTTTTAAGGACCCCTCAGTATTTTTGGCATTTTTGCCCAAAGATTTGAAATTTTTAAGCGTTACAAGGTGCAAACGCTCAACATCTTCAATCACATCGGCGGGGCGAATGAACGCACGGTCTTTAAAAATCTCTTTAATTTCGGGGTCTTGGTCGTAATTCAGTTTAGCGGCAAATTTTTCAGCCGCTTCAAAGCACATCTGCAATTTATCCAACAAATGCTCCGTATCGCGTAGCCAAACGACCGTATTTTCGGGCAAAACTTGAAAAATCGAAACTTTTTGCGAACGGTCGAACCGCGTATTCATGTTCGGAACGATGCTGATTTTCGATATTTTTTGCACCGATAATTGATTCGACGGGTCAAACGTTCGGATAGATTCAACCTCAACGTCGAACAATTCAATGCGGTACGGGTATTCGTTGCCGTAACTATAAACGTCAACAATGCCGCCGCGAATCGAAAATTGCCCAGGCTGATAAACAAAATCCACGTGCGTGAACCCAAATTCGACGAGCAATTCGACCATAAAATCGACGTCCATCGTTTCGCCAACGGCAATATCAATCCGTTTGGCTTGCAAATATTGCGGCGCGACGACCTTCTCAAACAAGGCTTCGGGATAGGTCACAATGACTTCGCCTTGCGCCGTTGATTGCGCCAAGCGATTGATCACTTCCGTGCGTTGCAAGACGTGATTCGCGTTGATTTCGTCAAAATACATCGGTCTTTTGAACGAATCGGGCAGAAAATGAATGGTTTTTGTTGACAACAACGACTGCAAATCGTTTTGCAAATACGCCGCTTCTTCGCGGTCGAGTGCCACAATGACATAAGGCTGCGGCTCATTTTGATAGGCTCCCGCCAATACAAATGATTCTTGCGCGCCCGTTAGTCCCGACAATTGAAGTCGAGAGGACCCCTCAGTATTGGCGAGGATTTGGGCGATTTCGCGCACTTTCGGCGCACTTCGGTACAGGTCGAGTAGTTGAGCTAATGGATTCACGGGGCAAAAGTAATCTCAAATGTGATAAGACAAAAGCGGTGTCGTTGATTAGTATGATTCTTAATTTTTCTGATGAAAGAAAAGGGTGTTTTTGCAAAAAAATGCTTCATTTGCAACTTGTTTTATTGTAAATCTTTCTAAAAAAAATGAAAATGGAAAAATTACCTCAATTTACGTTCACAAATGAAGAATATTATGACCCAGCTCTAATGGTTTCCTATGCTTTTTCAACTGACGATAAAGCCTCATTTATTGCCTATGACATAGACGGAAAAGAGTATCTGTTGATGGATAGTTATTGCAAAAACCCTAACTGCGATTGTTCAGGTGTGTTACTTGATTTTGTGGACAGAGCAAATCTCAAAGAAAGCGTCGCTTCTTTTAATTATGACTACGAACGTGGCGTAGTTACGGAGGAAATAACGCCTGTGCCACAATTTTTTGTTGACGAATTAAAGAGGGATAAAGAATTAAATGGCATTTTAGCCCAACGAAATATATTAATCCGTCGCAGTTTTTTCGATTATTCCATTAAAAGGGAAAGACTAAAAATACAACATAACATTCAGAACAAACTTGGTCGAAATGACCCTTGCTCTTGTGGAAGTGGTAAGAAATTCAAGAAGTGTTGTGGCTTCTAATTCACTGATTATCAATTTTTCATCTCAAAAGAGAGACCCCTCAGTATAAAACGATTGTCAATAGCACTTGCTCAATCACACAAGGTAGAGTATCTTTGTCATCATCAAATTCTTATTTTTAAACTAAAGCAATCAATAGCTAAAGATATTTATCACAATTTGGTACGAAAAGCTTTGGAAAATGAAGGGTGGACAATCACCGACGACCCTTTTTATATTCCCGTTGGGCTTCGCAAAAGAAAAGTTTCGGCAGATTTAGGAGCTGAAAATATATTACTGCCGAACGAGAACAACAAAAGATTTTGGTAGAAATTAAAAGTTTCAACACGTCTTCAAATCTTAACGAATTCAATCGTTCAGTTGGACAATATGATTTTTACGCCTTACTTTTAGAAGAAAAAGAGCCAGACCGCATCCCGTTTTTGGCAATGCCTAAAGATGCGTATGATGATTTAATTGGAGAACCCATCATTCAGACCTTTTTGAAAAGACATCACGTAAAACTCATTATTTTTGATACACAACAACCCATTATTCACGCATGGAAAAGATAAAACGTTATCAAGAAATCATAAAAAGCGTCATTGAAGACTACATTGCTACCGACAAGCCAAGTCCAGAAAAGGAGGTGTATTTGGTCATTGATGATGTTAAAATGCACTATTTGTTGTATCATAATGCATGGCGACACGACAGCCGCAGTTATGGGTGCATCCTTCACGTGCGGATAAAAAATGAAAAAATATACGTTGAATACGACGGTACCGACGTTGGTTTTGCCGATGTATTTGCCGACGAGGGTATCTCAAAAAAAGATATTGTTTTGGCTTTTCATGCACCAACGAAAAGACCTTACACGGAGTTTGCTGTCGCATAGAAACGTCAAATATCGCTTTGGTGAATAAAAAAAACGAACAAGTCGTCACGGCTTGTTCGTTTTTTTTTGAAAAAGAGACCCCTCAGTATAAACGCAGTTTTTGACTCAATTTTGAGCAAAAAACGGCGTTTATACTGAGGGGTCTTATTTTTGTCGTTTCACAAAATTACGCCGCTTTTTTCGGTTGATAATTGGCGATAAAAGTGTCAACGTCTTTGCCCCATTCTGCAACGACAGATGGCAATTGACGGAAACAAGCCGACAGTTTTTTACGCATACTAACCTTTTGATTTTCAGGAAGTGCCTCTACTTCAGCCCAAAACTGTTCATCAATTATAGCGCGTTTTGCGGCATCGTCTTCAATGAGATAAAGCGTGAAGAAAGTACGTAGTGCTTCGTCTTCCGTTACTTTCATGACTATCTTGTTGACACTAATATATTTATCCATGATTTATTATTTTCAAATAAAAGAATTGAATTCATTCAACCGATAATTTATTCGGATAATTTGGTCAAGTAGGGCATCCACTTGTTCCTCAAAATCCTCCTCATTATCGGCATAGCTATCCTTATGTTGTTGCATAAACGAAAGGAAACGAAACAACATTTCTTTCCGTTTTATCAACTCAGATTTTTCGTATTCGCTCATATTATGCTTGTATTTTGATTTTTGTATGGACAAAAGTAATTATTTTTTGAAAAAATACAAAAATTATCCTTCTTTTCCAACCCAGCTACCATAATGACTTTATAAGATGAATAAGTAAAAATCACTTTTATTTTTCATGAACATCGCCACTCTTGAACTTATCGTACGCGGGCGGCGTGAAATCTTTCAATTTTTGCAATAAATCGGCGGGTTCTGCCGCAAAAATCGCATTGTCTCGGTAGGCTTGTTGCAAAAACCCGTCGGCCGTCATGCGGTCGAGTTGCATGATTGTGGCGTCATAAAAACCATCGACGTTTAAGAAACCGCAGGGGAATTTTCGGTCGCCCAAAATCGTCAACATCAATACTTCACCAAATTCATCGAGCGTGCCGTAGCCACCTGGCATCGAAATAAACGCATCCGATTTTTCAATCATCAACAACCGCCGTTCGTGCATCGATTCCACGATGTGCATATCGTGCAAAGCGTCGTGTAGAACTTCGCGTTGCATCAAAAAATGCGGCGCAACGCCCGTGACTTTTCCATTATTTTGAAGGACAGAATTTGCCACAACGCCCATTAAGCCAACGTTTCCGCCGCCATAAACGAGTGTGATTGAATCTTCTGCGAGTAATTTGCCGAGTTCGGCCGCTTTTTCAGCGTAGATTGGGCGATTGCCTTTCATTGAACCGCAGTAAACGGCAATTGATTTGATTTCCATAGAAGTTTGAAGTTTAAAATTTGAAGCAAAAGGGGACGCCTCAGTATAAATGCGTTTTTTGACGTAAAAAACGCAAAATTTAGGCATGAATGCCAAATTTGGCGACCTTCAAATTTGAAAGTTCAAGGTTCAAACTAAACGAAAGTCCTTAAATGACGAAAGCCCAATCTTTCGATTGAGCTTCCGATTTTTAGCGGTCTGGACGGGACTCGAACCCGCGACCCCATGCGTGACAGGCATGTATTCTAACCAACTGAACTACCAAACCGTAAATCATTAATTAGATGACGCGATACCTGATCTGCTAAATATTTCTTCACCTTCCTTCGAAAGCGATGCAAAGATAGCATTGCTAATTGCAAACCACCAAACGTTTTTCTACTTTTTTTTAATTTTTTTGAAAAACGTTTTTAACTTTTTATTTAAGTCGTTGATAATCAATATATTGGAAAGTGAAAAGTAAAAAGGCGCAACTTCTGTTTGAAGCCACGCCTTTTTATTTGATATGTATTTTTATCACTATTACTCCTCAAATTCAGCCGACAAAATGCGTAAAACCTCCGCCGCTGTTTCTTCTTCAAGTTCCGTTCTGCGAACAATTTCGTCCAATTTCAAAGCCAAGACCGAACGCGCTGAGTCACAACCGATGCGCTTGAATTCGGCGATTACCCACGGCTCGATTTCGTCTTTGAACTCTTCGAGGTCAACGTCTTCAAGTTCGGCTTCGTCTTCGCGGAATACGTCAATTTCGTAACCCACCAAACTGCCCGCGAGCTTGATATTCGTACCACCTTTACCGATTGCCAACGACACCTGGTCGGCTTTCAACGTTACCGCCGCGCGTTCTCCCGCCGCGTCAATTTCGACATTGCTCACCTTTGCGGGCGTCAAAGCGCGTTGAATGAGCAATTGAATGTTCGTTGTATAGTTGATAATGTCAATGTTTTCGTTGCGTAATTCGCGGACAATGCCGTGAATCCGCGCACCGCGCATACCAACGCACGCGCCAACGGGGTCAATGCGGTCGTCGAAACTTTCAACCGCAATTTTCGCCCGTTCGCCGGGAATACGCACGATTTTTTTGATAACAATAACGCCATCTTCAATTTCAGGCACTTCGCCTTCGAGCAAACGTTCCAAAAATTTCTCTTCGGTACGGCTCATAATAATGACGGGTGTCGCGTTTTTCATCTCCACTTTGCTAATAACGCCTTTCACTTGGTCGCCTTTGCGGTAGAAATCGCCGCGAATCATCTCCGTTCTTGGCAAAACGAGCTCGTTTCCAGTGGCATCGTCAAGGACTAAAATCTCTTTTTTCAAGACTTGACTGCATTCGCCGATGATTAATTCGCCCACGCGCTCGACGTATTTGTTGTAAATATCGTCTTTTTCCAAGTCCATAATCCGTGAAATCAAAGTTTGACGGGCAGCTTGAATGGCGCGGCGTCCAAATTCCTCAATGTCGAGTTGTTGGAAACATTCGTCGCCAATATTATAGTCGGGGTCAATCAAAACGGCTTCCGAAAACGACACTTGCGCACGCTCTTCGGTCACTTCACCGTCGGGAACAACGGCACGAACGCGCCACAATTCCAAATCACCGCGCTGTGCGTTGACGATAACGTCAAAATTTTCATCCGTTCCGTATTTTTTCTTTATCAACGTTCTAAAAACGTCTTCCAAAACCCGCAAAAGTGCCGCGCGGTCAATGTTCTTTCCTGCCTTAAAATCGGAGAAAGAATCAACGAGATTCATCATCATGTCTTTTAATTTTTAATGAATTAAAAAATATTTTTTAATTGCGTTTGCAACGTATTTAGTGTTTGAATTTGCGCGAAAAAAAAGCCGCAAACGTTAAATGTATTTGCGCATTCATTCGCACCTGTAACTGCGAATTCATTCGCAGAAAAAACAGAAATAAAATAATCAAAAAACACCACTAATCATTCTGAAATTGTATTGCTTGCTGATAATTAAGGCGTTTTTCATAGAAAAAAATAATTAAAATCCAATTGATTTTAATCCATTTTTACTTGTTTTTTAATCGAAAAGCAACTGATTTTCAATCAAAAAAAACAATCATTTTTTAGTTAAAATTTAACCACCACAATGGCTCTTTTGACTTGACTAAAAGGGAGGTTTTTGGTGACCATTTCTTTTACTTTTTTCTTACCTTCTTTTCTAATTTCTTCCCATTCCAACGTGATTTTTTCGGCATCAACCGCCGTCATAACGCCCGTTAAAACAACCCCCTCAGTATTCAGCACTTCTAAAGTCCGTCCGACGTTTCGAGGGTATTGTCGAAAGAATTTCAAGGGGCGACCGACACCCGGGGATGAGACTTCGAGGGTATATTCGTCGCCCAAAATACCTTTTCCCGTGCCTTGCGGATTTTCTTCGTCCACGCCGTCAAGCCAGTTTTCGATGAACCGACTGAGTTTTTTGCATTGGTCAAAATTCACGCCTTCGTCGGCGTCAATGATAACTTCCACGGCCTTTAAGGGCGAAATCGTCAATTCTATGAGAAAACAGTCCGTCCAATCGGCTTCTTCAAACTTCCGACGAACGAGTTCTTCCAATTGCATCTGAATCATATTCAATATTTTTTTAAACAAAAAGAGGGAAGCGTTCGACGCGACCCTCTTTTCGGAGATTCTTTTTTAACATGTGGCAAAGATAGAATTTTAATCGGTAAACCACCAAATACTGAGGGGTCCAAAAAATTAAATTAAAAATTAAAAATTGGGAATTAAAAAATTAAGACGCTCTGATTTAGGGATTGAACTAAGTTCTTTGTGTCTTTGTTTCAACATTCAGGCTCAATTTTTGGCAATTTTTCGGTCAAAAATGCCTTTTATACTGAGGGGTCCTTTTTTTCAAAAAAATAAAAACAAACTTCATTCAAATTCGTCATTAGATAGCTAATTGATTGACTGTCAATTGATAGTGCATTGAATAAAAGAAAATAATTCTAACATCCATGAAAAGAATCAACATCAAACCACGCGCCGATTGGCAGGCGCAAGTCGAAAAATTAGGCTTCGGTTTCCACACTTTGGAAAGCACATATTGGGACGAAAGCGCCTACTACGAATTGACCGAAACGGAAGTCAACACGCTCGAAACGGCGACAAATGAGCTGTGGCAAATGTGTCTCGAAGCCGTTGAACACGTGATTGAAAAGAAAAAATACGACCTTTTCCACATTCCAAAGTGGATTCAACCGCACATCGAACGGACTTGGAACGATGATGCCCCGTCGATTTATGGGCGTTTTGACTTTAGTTTTAAAGACGGTTTGCCCAAACTTTTGGAGTTCAACGCCGACACACCGACGTCACTTTTCGAGACGGGCGTTGTGCAGTGGAATTGGCTCGGAGACCGTTTTCCGAACCGCGACCAATTCAATTCGGTGCATGAAAAACTGGTCGATTCTTGGAAATATTTGAAGCCTTATTTGCACGCGGGACCGCTTTATTTCACGGTCGTAAAAGAAAGTTTGGAAGATTTAACGACCGTCGAATACCTCCGCGATTGCGCGATTCAGTCGGGTCTTGACACTCAATTAATTTACCTTGATGATATTGGTTGGGATAATAATACCATGACTTTCAAAGATTTAGACGGGTACAATATGCGTAATGTGTTTAAACTCTACCCGTGGGAATGGTTAATTTTTGATGAGTTTGGCCACAACATTGTTGCCGATAAAAATGCTGCACATTGGTTGGAACCATCGTGGAAAATGATTCTATCTAACAAGGCTATTCTGCCGATTTTGTATGAATTGTTTCCAACTTGCGACTGGCTGTTGCCTACTTATTTCGATGCGGTTGATTTGACAAGTTACGTCAAAAAACCGATATTAAGCCGTGAAGGTGCGAACGTTACGCTTGTCAAAAACAACAAATACGTCGCGCATACTGAGGGGGTCTATGGCGAAGAAGGTTTTATTTATCAGCAGTTGGCGGAATTGCCAAATTTTGATGGAAACTTTGCGCTCATCGGCTCTTGGGTCATTGGGCAAGAAGCGGCGGGCATCGGGATTCGAGAGTCAAACAGTTTGATTACGGACAATAGTAGTCGATTTTTACCTCATATTATTCGGTAGTTATTTTGGATTTGACAACTTTTAGAAAATTGGTCATTCTAAAATAACTATTTTTTAATTGTTTTTAATCTTAATTATCGCCTTCGATAAAACCATTTCTTTTTAAAAGTGTTAGATTTGCACTTTCAAACGGATTAAGTCTAAATAATTTTTGGACAAACGAGAATTTGATTGTGTATTTCTTCATAAGTAATTGATTATCAAAAGTTTAAATAAAAGATGAAAAAACGTATCTATTTGGATAATAGCTCCACGACACCCGTTGACCCGCGCGTTTTGGACGCCATGATGCCTTATTTTACAACGCATTTCGGCAACGCGGCGAGCCGCAATCATCCTTTTGGTTGGGAAGCCGAAGAAGGTGTGGACTACGCCCGCGAGCAAGTCGGAAAATTGATTGGTTCAGAAGACAAAGAAATTATCTTTACTTCGGGTGCTACGGAAAGCATTAATTTGGCTTTGAAAGGCGCATTTGAGATGTATGCAAAAAAAGGCAATCATATAATTACCGTAAAGACAGAGCATAAAGCTGTTTTGGACACTTGCAAGCACATCGAAAAAATGGGCGGTGAAGTCACTTACTTGGACGTAAAATACGATGCAACGGTTGACCTCGCGGAATTGGAAGCGGCTATCAAACCGAACACAATCATGATTTGCATCATGTGGGCAAATAACGAAACGGGCGTCATTCAAGATGTTGAGGCAATTGGTAAAATGTGCGCGAAACACGGCGTTTTATTCATGTCGGACATCACGCAAGCCGTCGGAAAAGTGCCAATTGACGTAAAAAAAGTGGGTATTCACTTGGCAGCGTTTACAGCTCATAAAATGTACGGTCCAAAAGGCGTTGGTGCTTTATTCGTTAATCGCATCAAACCACGCGTAAAAGTTGTGGCGCAAATGGATGGCGGCGGTCACGAACGCGGTATGCGTTCGGGAACGATGAATGTACCCGCGATTGTCGGTTTTGGCAAAGCGGCTGAAATTTGTTTGGCAGAAATGGAACACGACGCTTTGCGTTTGTCGAAACTCCGCGACCGTTTGCAAACGGCGTTCATGGGTATGTTGGAAGAAGTGACGATTAATGGTAATCCGAACAGCCGTCTGCCACACGTTACCAATATGTCGTTCAAACACGTGGAAGGCGAAGGTTTGATGATGACTTTCAATCAAGAAATTGGTTTGTCGTCGGGTTCAGCTTGTACATCGGCGAGCCTCGAACCGAGCTACGTATTAGTGGCAATGGGTCTTGGCGACGATTTGGCGCACTCGTCTTTGCGCTTCTCGCTCGGTCGTTTTACGACGGATGAAGACATTGATTACACAATTCAAGCGATTGCGCAAGGCGTGAACCACATGAGAGATTTGAGTCCGATTTGGGAAATGTACAAAGAAGGCGTAGATTTAAGCCAAGTTGAGTGGTCGGAACATTAAGAGGATTTCAAATTCCAGATTTCAAATTCCAAATTTCAAGTTTGACTCTTGAAATTTGGAGTCTGAAATTGCTTTTATACTGAGGGGTCTTCTTTTTTGAATTATTGCGAAAAGCAAGTAAAAATTCTAAAAATGGGCAATTTACTGAATAGAATCACGATTGTTGATGGCGTTTGTAATGGCAAACCGACGATTCGCGGTATGCGGATTACGGCAAAAACCATCTTAGAATTCATCTTGGCAGGCGATACAGATGAGGATATTTTAGAATCTTATCCTTTTCTTGAATTGGAGGATATTCAAGCGGTGAAGCAGTTCACCATACATTTATTGGATAGTAATATTTTGATAAGAGAAATCAAAATGGCGGCTTAATTTTTGGAAATAAAATTAGCGACTTTTGGGTACTATACACGTTCGATATTTTTTCAATGTTTCCGAACGTTACTAAATAAAAAATAAAGACCCCTCAGTATATTGGGGTGTTTTTGACTAAAAATCTATTTTTAGGCTTTAAATTAACAGTTTTAAAAAATCTAATATTATGGCATATTCAGAAAAATTGCTCGAACATTTCACGCATCCCCGCAACGTTGGGACATTGGACAAATCGAAAAAGACTGTTGGTACAGGATTAGTCGGTGCGCCTGAATGCGGTGACGTTATGCGCCTTCAAATTGAAGTCGATGCGTTGACAAACACCATTATTGACGCTAAATTTAAGACTTTCGGTTGCGGTTCAGCAATTGCTTCGTCTTCTTTGGCAACAGAATGGCTCAAAGGCAAGTCGGTTGAAGAGGCTTTGACGATTGACAACATGGCAATTGTTGAAGAATTGGCTTTGCCGCCCGTCAAAATTCACTGTTCAGTGCTTGCGGAAGACGCTATCAAGGCGGCTATCAAGGATTATCAGTCGAAAAACGTGGTGCTTGAAGAAGTAATGGCGTAATTTTAAATTGTTTTAACGTCGGCGAGGTTTGAAACCTCGCCGACGTTTGAACCAAAATAAATCAACATGATTTTTGTAGCAGATTCAGCAAAAGATAAAATCACCGAAATTAAAGGTTCGGGGAAGATGCCCGCCGATTGTTTCGTGCGGGTATCTGTTACGAGCGGCGGTTGCTCGGGTTTGTCGTATAAAATGGATTTCGACAACGAAGGCAAGGCAAATGACCAAGTTTTTGAACACAACGGCGTGAAAGTCGTGACGGATTTGAAAAGTTTCCTCTATCTTTTCAACACCACGCTTGAATTTTCAGGCGGTTTGGAAGGTAAAGGCTTTGTTTTCAACAATCCGAATGCGGCGCGGACGTGCGGTTGTGGCGAAAGTTTCGCCGTTTAGGGACCCCTCAGTATTTTTACTGAAAAAGCCTTGAAAATGCTATATTTTCAAGGCTTTTTCAGTAAGGACTTATTTAAAACATAATTTAGTTTGTCGTTATCTACTCAATCCTGTAACTTTGTAAAAAAAATGGAATTAAATTTTGATACAGTTGACCGCAGCCAAATAGCGGTCTATAAAAAAGGACAGGAACCAAGCGATGTTTTGTTTTGGTTATCACGCCCAGCAATTGAACGTATTAGAACATTAGAACTTATTCGAGAAGAATATAATCAATGGAAATATGGTACTCAACAAGGATTTCAGAGAATTTATCGCGTTGTTAAACGCAAAAGAGGTTAAATATCTCGTTATTGGTGGTTATGCAGTGGCTTACCACGGCTATCCACGTTACACAAAAGATATAGATTTGTGGATATGGCTCAACGAAGACAACGCAAAAAAAATCGTAGATGCCATTCATGCTTTTGGTATGGCATCTATGAATATTAAAGTTGAGGATTTCATGAGTGAAGATACGGTTGTTCAATTAGGAATGCCGCCCAACAGAATAGATATTCTGACGGATTTGGAGACTATGGATTTTGAAACTTGTTATGCTCAAAGAGAAATATCTAATTTCGATGGACTTGAGATTGCTGTGTTGGATTTGGACAATTTGATTAAATCTAAAATCATTGCTGGGCGTCCACAAGATAAGGTTGATGCAAAAAAATTGAAGGAACAGAAAAAGAAATAAGACAATATTCAAGAACAATGGGCTGTATTAAAAGTTACGACTTTCAATACAGCCTATTGTTTTTAAATATTTCAATAATGATAACAATATGATTCGCTACGAAAAAGACACCCACAACATCGTGACCTTGACCCTCGAAATGGCTGGCTCACCTTATAATATCATCAATCACGACATTCGTAAATCGTTTGTTTCGGTGCTGCTTCACCTAAAAGCCGAAAAAAAGAAGGGTTTACTGAGGGGGGTGATTATCACGTCGGGAAAAAAGAATTTCCTGCACGGTGGCGACCTTGAGTTCTACTACAACTGCACCGACCCAAAGGAAATTTTTGAAACCTCTCAAAATATTTCTCATTTTTTCCGCGAACTGGAAAGTCCGGGCGTTCCCGTCGTTGCGGCAATAAATGGAACGGCTTTGGGGCCAGGCTTCGGTTTGGCTTTGGCGTGCCATCACCGCGTGGTTTTGGATAGACCCGATATTATGTTGGGTTTGCCCGAAACGTCCTTGGGTTTAATGCCTAACGGGGGCGAGATTATCCGTTTGATGTGGCTTTTGGGCATTGAAAAAGCCTATCATATTACGTGTGATGGACATTATTATACGCCAAAAGAAGCGCTCGTGGCGGGTGTTATTGACGAATTAGCAACCGACGAAAAGGATTTGCTCGCTAAAGCTAAAACGTTTTTATTGGAAAATCCCGATGTCCGTCGCCCGTGGGACACCGCGGGAGAGCAAATTCCCGATGGCTCCGTGCGCGATGCAAAAACGGGTGCGACAATTCGGCGATTAACTGCCGAGCAATATTTGCGAACGCGACATATTTTTCCTTCATATGAAGCCATTTTGAGTACCTTAGTTGAAGGTAGTCGCGTGGATTTCGACACGGCCTGCTTGATTCAAAGTCGTTATTTTGCAACAGTTTGTTTGACAAAAGAGGCGAAAAATATGACAAAAGCCTATTGGTACGACTATATGGCCATCAAACACGGCGCTAATCGGCCGAAGGGTTTTGGCAAATTTCGACCTAAAAAAGTGGGCGTCGTTGGTGCGGGTTTGATGGGTTCGGGCATTGCTTACGCGTGCGCAAAAGCGGGATTATCGGTCGTTTTGAAGGATATTTCACGCTCTGTTGCCGAAAAAGGAAAAAGTTACACGGCAGAAAAACTTAAAACTTTGGTCGAACGAAAAGAGTTGACCGAGGAAGACGCCAAAGCCATTCTCAACCGCATTGAAGCAACCGAAAAAAGCGAAGCATTTCAAGGATGCGACATCATCATCGAAGCCGTTTTTGAAAATCAGCAATTGAAGTCTAAAGTTATTAAAGAATCAGAAAATTATCTCGACCAATATTGCATTATTGCGTCTAATACGAGTTCGATTCCGATTACAAAACTCGGTAAAACGACGGCACGACCCGCCAATTTTTGCGGAATGCGTTTTTTCCGTTTCGTAGAAGATGAGCCACTCGTGGAAATCGTGAAAGGCGAAGCAACGAGCGACGAAACGATTGCCCGTGCGTTCGACTTTATCAAAATGATGAAAAAAGTGCCGATTATCGTTAAAGATTCATGGGGCTTTTTCAGCGGACGCGTGCGCAATACGTACATTTTGGAAGGCATTTCGTTGCTGCAAGAAGGTTTTTCGCCCGCTTTGATTGAAAATCTGGGCGTTCAAACGGGGATGAAAATTGGACCTTTGGCTTGGGCAGATAGTTTATCACTTGATTTAATTCAAGAATACGAACGCCAAGCGGCTGAGTTATACGGGCCGAAATACGTCCGACATCCCGCCGTTTCCACGCTCGATATGCTCATAAATGACGGTCGTCACGGGTGCGATGTGCGCAAAGGTTTTTACGATTATGACCGAGATAGCAAGCGCGTTGAATTGTGGAAAGGTTTGAACCACAACGTACCGATTCCTCAGTATGACGTGCATGAAGTGACCGAACGACTGCTTTTTGTTCAGATTTTGGAGGCTTTGTGGTGCTATCAAGAGGGCGTCATTGGCTCGGTCGAAGAAGCGAATATTGGCAGTTTATATGGTTGGGGTTTCCCATCCGTTCGCGGTGGTGTTTTTCAATACATTAATGACTATGGCGCGCAAAAATTCGTCGAAAAATGTCAATTTTATGAAAAAAAGCACGGACAACGCTTCAAAACGCCCAAAATACTGAGGGGTATGGCCGAGCGCAGTGAGCTGTTTTGACAGATATGAAACTTGAAAAAAGGATAAACAGCCCCCCCTCAGTATAACGACTCAAATTAGCCAATTTAGGACTGATTTGAGTCGTTTAGTTTTACCTCATTCTAAATAAACACGTAGTAATAACTAAAGATACCGAATTTCTGTTTTTCACAATGTAACTTTGCAACATTCTAACGCAATAAGCAACTTTATTGCTGTCAAGACAAACGCGCTGTTCTATTTTACGTGTTCATTAAGCAGGCGGTTTATATATTAGAAAAAAATAAGTAAAGTGTCAAATTTAATTTCGCAAACAATTGGTAATCAACCTATTGCAGCTTGAAATTTGAAATCTTTATTGCCGACTATATTTTTTAATAATTAAAATTAATCAATCATGAAACCTATCCATATCGTTGCTTTACTCGTTTTGGCGGGTGGCGTTGCCGCGTTGACCATGCAAGCCAAAGACGTTTCGACTTACGCCACGTTCACGGATGCGAAAGAGGCGTCTGCCAAGGTGAAAGTTGCGGGAAAACTCATCAAAGACAAACCGATGATTTATGACCCCGTCGTGAATCCGAATTTGTTTACTTTCTATTTGAAGGACACGAACGGCAAAGAAGTTTTGGTCAATTTGTTGAAGCCAAAGCCGCAAGACTTTGAACTGTCCGAGCAAGTCGTCGTCACGGGTGATATGCAAGGCGACGCTTTTGTGGCCAACGAAGTGCTGATGAAATGCCCGTCGAAGTACAAAGACGAGGAAATTTATATGAAAAAGAAAAAAGAGTAAACAGTAATGTAGCACGACTTTCAGGTCGTGAGTCTTTTAGCGGATGCTATTCCGTTAATGTCTAAAATCACCTATTCGCGACCTGAAGGTCGCGCTATAATTTATACAAATGCCTGATATTCAATACTTAAACGAACATTTACTGCCCCGCCAAATCGGTCATGCAGCCATTATTTTAAGTTTCGTCGCAGCGCTTGTGGCGACAATTGCCTACTTTTTTGCTACGCAAAATGAGAAAAATGGCGTTTATACTGAGGGGTCCTCTCTGTGGCAAAAATTGGGACGTTGGTCGTTCAGCATTCACGGCGTTGGCGTCGGAACGGTCATTTTTTCGATTTTCTACGTTATGGTCACGAAGAAATTTGAGTATTTCTACGCCCATTCTCACGTCGATACCGAATTGCCGTTTCAATACGTTTTCGCCGCTTTTTGGGAAGGACAAGAAGGCAGTTTTTTGTTGTGGATGTTTTGGCACGTCGTCTTGGGCGGCTGGTTGATTCTCCGAAATCAACATTTGGCACGAACGGGCAAAGGCGTAAGTTTTGAAAATCCCGTGTTGGCGACGCTCGCTTGCATCCAAGTTTTTTTGGGTTCAATGATTCTCGGTTTACACTTCGGTTTCGGCGAACACATCATCAAATGGGGCAGCAATCCGATGTTATTGCTTCGCGAAACAATGGACGCGCCGCTTTTTAGTCAACCCGATTACGTGGGCAAACTCGCAGCATCCGCAAAAGGCTTGAATCCGTTGCTCCAAAACTATTGGATGACGATTCACCCGCCGACGCTTTTCTTGGGTTTTGCTTCGACTTCCATCCCTTTTTGCTTCGCAATTGCGGGTCTTTGGACAAAAAAATACACCGAATGGCTCCGTCCCGCAATGGGTTGGGCGCTGTTTTCCGCAATGATTCTCGGAACGGGCATCCTCATGGGCGCGGCTTGGGCGTATGAAGCCTTGAGTTTCAACGGTTATTGGGCATGGGACCCCGTCGAAAATATGTCGCTCGTGCCGTGGATTGTCTTGGTCGCGGGTTTGCACACGCACTTGGTCGCGAAGGCAACGGGACACTCAATTAGAGCAACTTTTGGCTTCTATATTCTCACTTTTTTGTTGACTTTATACTCCACTTTCCTAACCCGCAGCGGCATCCTCGGCGACACTTCCGC
Organism: Saprospiraceae bacterium; assembly: GCA_043764555.1. Classification (GTDB taxonomy): domain Bacteria; phylum Bacteroidota; class Bacteroidia; order Chitinophagales; family Saprospiraceae; genus JAAFJT01. Next base: position 5,198 of record JAYUKJ010000855.1, on the reverse strand, counting down.
CCACGCTTTTACGGAAATGGGTTTGGAATGGCAGTTGGTTTTGTTGCAAATGTTTTTCCTCGTCGGCAGTCTGTTTTTACTCTTCAAAAATTGGAAAAAAATACCTTCGCCCGATAAAGAAGAATCCATCACAAGCCGTGAATTTTGGTTATTTGTTGGCTCTTTGGTTTTAATTTTATCGGTCGTTTTGATGTCGTTTACCACGTCAATTCCCGTTTTTAACACCATTCTCACGTATTTCTCGCCTTCGGCAAAGAAAATGACCGCGCCCGTTGACGTCTTGGGACATTACAACAAAACGCAATTATGGATTGCCGTTTTCATGGGTTTCCTATCCGCAACTACGCAGTTTTTACGCTTCCGCGAAACAAATTTCGCCAAATGGCAATCAACTTTTGCCCGCCATTTGGTAACCACTTTGGGCGTTTCTTTGGGTTTGACACTCCTACTTTTAGGTTGGATTGAAGCCAAAAATTGGCAATACTGGTTGATGCTTTTTGCGGGTGTTTTCACGGCAGTTGCCAATATTGATTACGCGTATTCTTTCATGCGTAAAAATCTGAAAGCGGCGGGTTCCGCCATTTCTCACGTTGGTTTCGGCGTTTTGGTGGTCGGTATTTTGGCTTTTGGCGTCAATAAAAAATGGATTTCGAGCAACCGTTTTGCAATGGAAGGCTTGATTAATTTTACGGAAGAGCAGTTTAACAAAAACGTTATATTGTACAAAGGCGGAAAATTATTGATGAATGATTACGTCGTGAGTTACGATTCCGACACGACGTATTTGAACCGTCGAGATTATTCGATTACGTTCCGAAAGGTGGATTTGTCGAAAGCGGATTTTAATAAAAACATGAGTGAAATCACGTTTCTTGATTCATTTTCCGCGCATCCTTACATTTTGTTTGATAAAAAAACGGGCAAAGTCGCCTCACCAAATCCCGATACGCGCCGCTTTTTGACTTATGATATTTTTACATACTTAGCCGCTTTGCCGCCGACCGAACAAGACCCTGAATTGGCACGCCAAATGGAAGATAGTTTACATTATCACGATATGTCGTTGGCAATTGGCGAGACCATTAAGCCTGAAATTGAGAATCCAAAGACCCCTCAGTATAACGTCCGTTTGGATGGCATAAATCCGACGCCCGTGCATCCGAAATACAAAGCGGAAGAAAAAGATGTGGCAATTGGCGTAAAAATGACGTTTTTTGCGGGAAAAGACTCCGTTTTTACGGCTGAACCATTGGTTTTGTTGCGTGAAAATAATATTTATCAACTGCCCGTTACGGTCAATCAATTGCAAATTAGGGTTAAAGCGGGGTCTGATATTTTCGATAAATTATTTGAACAACAAAAGGATTTGAAGTACGACGACTACGTTTTTTCGCAGGGACAAACGGTAAAAATTAACGGCAAAGACGTAACTTTTGACGGTGTGGACGCATCGCCAAAAGTTGAAAACTTCAAAATGGAACCGCAAGATTTGGCTTTTGCCGCCAATTTGACGGTGAAAGACGGTGCGCGTTCTTTCAATTCAAAACCCACTTTCATTATTCGTGGCAACAAACCGATTTCCTTGAAAGACGATGTTGCTGCCTTGGGGATGTCGTTTTCAATCGGTAAAGTAAACCCCGATACGAAGCAAATCACGATTTCTGTTGCCAAAACGAGCGGCGTAAAAATGCCGATTTCGATTGCCGAAAGCGCGCCAAGAACCGATTACGTCGTCTTGGAAGCCACCATAAATCCGGGGATTAATTTGGTATGGTTGGGTTGCATTTTAATGTTGCTTGGTTTGACGATTGCGATGGTTTTTAGGATTCGGCAGAAGTTATAAATTCTTGATTTCCAATATTTTAGGCCCCCTCAGTATAAAAGTTAAAAAAGCCGTCCCGTTAGCTAACGGGACGGCTTTTTTAGGCTTTATACTGAGGGGTCCTTTTTCTATCCAAGAAAGCAATGTGATTTCATTTTCTCAAAAAAAACCGATTTCATTCCCTACCAAATCATAATTGTTGTTCTTTTACGTTTGTTAGATAATCTAATTCCTCACCTTAATTCACTAAATCTTCAATCAAAATGAACAGCGTTTATATCAATTCCATCGGCGTTTTTTTACCAAACGCACCCGTTTCTAACGACGAAATGGAAGATTATTTGGGCAAAATCAACGGCGTTGCGAGCAATATAAGGCATCGAATTTTGAAACAAAATGGGATTCAAAATCGCCATTATGCCCTCGATAAAAATCAGCAAACAACCCATTCCAACGCCACACTCGCCGCGCTTGCCATTGACAATGCGCTCAAAAAGAGTCATTTAGATATTTCACAAATTCAACTATTGTCAACAGGAACCACGCAAGGAGATTTGCCCGTCCCCGGATTTGCGAGTATGGTTCATGCCAAATCGGGCTTGCCCAATTGCGAATTGGCGAGTTTCCAGAGCGTCTGTTCAAGCGGTGTGATGGCGTTGAAAGCGGCGTATTCTCAGATAAAAAATGGGGAAAAAACCAATGCCATTACGGTTGGCAGTGAGTTGGCGAGTCGCTTGTTTAAAAGTAGCCGTTTTGAAACTCAAAATTCGCAATCGCTCCCTTTTGACACCGAATTTCTGCGTTGGATGTTGTCCGACGGTGCGGGTGCGTTTGTGGTTGAAAACAAACCAAATCCGAATGGTTTATCGTTGCGGATTGATTGGATTGACCTCAAATCGCACGCAAACGACTTTCCCGTCTGTATGTTTACGGGAAAAACGAACAATAAGGACGAAGACGAAATGACGTGGTTGGACTATCCCGACGTCGAATCGGCGGCAAAAGCGGGTGCAATTAACCTCAAACAAGACATTCGCTTGCTCGATAAAGTGATAAAAGTGGGCATCGCGCATTTTTTCTCGCTGATTGATGCAGGGAAAATGAACGCCGAAAAAATTGACTGGTTGTGCTGCCATTATTCGTCCGAAATGTTCAAAGCACCCATAAAAGAACTGTTGGTGAAGGGCGGGGCGATGATTGCGGAAGACAAATGGTTCAGCAATTTGACCACAAAAGGCAACACGGGCAGCGCGTCTATCTACATTATGCTCGAAGAATTGCTCTATTCGGGCAAGTTGAAAGCGGGCGACACCATCGTCTGTATGGTTCCCGAAAGTGGGCGTTTTATCACGTCTTATATGCAATTGACCGTCGAAGGCAGCGTAAAAGAGCGCACGAGTTACGCGATTCGCGCCATCGAAGCACCCGAATTGGTGTTGGAACAAACCGAAACATCGGAATGGTTGATTCGTCAATTAGCCCAAATTTGGATAGAATTTGAAACAGAATTGCTCAAAGTGCCGATTGTGAAGAAGATTCACGACGGTAATTTGACGATGGACGACTACAAAGGCTTGTTGTTCGATTTGCGCCAACAAGTGATTGACGGCTCGCAATGGATTTCAAGGGCGGCGTCGAATGTTGACATTGATTTGTTTGAATTGCGCTCGGCTTTCATCGTGCATACGGCGGCGGAACACAAAGATTATCAGATGTTGGAACGCAATTACGCCAATTTGGGCGAAGACATCGAGAAAATTCGCGGCGGCGAAAAAAATATTGGCAGCACCGCTTTGACGTCGTTTATGTTCCAACAAGCGAGCAAACCAAATCCAATTGATTTGTTGGGCGCGATGTTCATCATCGAAGGCATTGGTAAACGACTCGCGGCTTATTGGGGCGGCATGATGCAAGAACAATTGGGCTTGACGAATGACCAAGTGTCGTTTTTTACCTATCATGGCGTTGCCGACGAAAACCATTTTCACAATCTCGAAAAAGCCTTGAATCACCCGCGCATGAACATGGAAATTGCGCGAAAAATCGCAAAAACAGCGAAAGTAACGGCAAAATTGTGGCGAATGCAGATGGAAGAAATCGGGAATTATTGAGGTAGGTAAATCGCTCTTAACGTCGGCGAGGTTCAAGACCTCGCCGACGTTGGAAATGCCTAAAAAACGCTTTTATACTGAGGGGTCCCGAAATAATCGGGAGAACTCCTCTTTTTTGAAAAAAATCTAAATCCTAACACCAACATGACGCTAATTGTCTATTGTTTATTGATTTATTTTGTCGCGGGCATCAGTGCTTCTATCACTTATCACCGCATTTTGACGCATCGAAGCGTGGAAGTTGTCCCGTGGTTTGAGCGCGTTTTGGTCATTTTGGCATTGCCTGCGGGAACGCCGATTCAGTGGGTCGGAACGCATCGGCAGCACCATCGGTTTACGGACGTGGAAGGTGACCCACACTCGCCGCATTTGTTCGGATTTTGGTACGCACATTGTGGTTGGTACATTCAAAATAGAAATCCAATTGTCTGCATTTTATACGCTTTGAGCGGGCCTGCGCGGATGTTATTCGACGGTTTTTGGCGGTCGCGGACCAATCAGCAATACAATCACTTGGCGAAAGACTTATTAAATAAAAAATTCTTCGTAACTGTAAGTCAACCAATTAATTATGCCACTATTATGACAATTTATTGCGCCGCAATTATCGTTCCCGCTTACTATTTTTGGGACATAAAAGGTGTAATTACCGTTTGGATTGCCTTGGTTTTGGTCTATAATATTGGCGATTCCGTTAATTCGTTTGCCCATTTATACGGCGATACTCAGGGGTCTAAAAACCAGTCGCGCAACAACCTTTTGCTCATCATGTTTGGCTTCGGCGAAGGCTGGCACGCCCACCACCACGCGCATCCGAGCAAAGGTGTTTTTAGTGAGAAAAAACCCACGCAAGACATCTCATATTTTATTTTAAAAACATTTCAATTCATCGGTTTAGTAAAAAAAATAAACAAATGAAGTCAGATAAATATCTCAACATCGACGAACACGATAGCCGCGACCCGAACCCGTGGTTGGCTTTGTATTTGGACAACAGTATTCCGATTAATCCAAAAACAAAATTGGCTTTAATGCACGATAATAATTCAAAATCAGCACGTTATCTATTGCCAATAATTAGTATAATTTCAAAAATTTTCATTTTTATCATCCATATTTTCAAGTTTTTCTTTCCCAAACTCATCAATTCTTCTCGGTTGTTGCACCGTATTTTGGCTTGGGGATTGCGAAAATTTGTAAGTCCCGATGCCAATTTAATGATATTTCGACATTTCCACGTCGGTAGTGAAGTGCTGACTTTTATT
>JAYUKJ010000854.1:0-7924 GCA_043764555.1 Saprospiraceae bacterium | reverse complement strand
TTTTTATTTGGGCAATTTGCCCAATAGCTTGCTTGTAACCACGAAGCGCCGCCGTCGAGCGAACGGTGCATATCGATGCCGCCAACCCAAAGGGCGTTGGCATTCGTCGGGTCAACCGTGATGCAGAGGTCGTACCACGCTTGTCCGCGTGAAAATTCTTCGGGAGAATTATTGCTGCTGCAACCGTCCGACCAAGTGATAGTGTTTTTTTGAATCCATGTAACACCGCCATCACCCGAGCGCTGAACGTTTGTTGCCTTGTTAGAAACCTCGCCAATGGCGTAAATGACGTTCGGGTCGGTCGGCGCAACGGCAATTTCCGTCCGTGACCAACCAAAATCTTTCATCACTGTCCAACTGCCCGCGTCGCCGTTTTGCGTGCTTTTATAAACCGTGCTGTTCGTCGAAGCGTACAAGCGTTTGTCGCTGCCGAGCTGCACGTTGCAGACGCGGCCGCCGCTGCCCAAGACGCGTTCCCACGTCGTGCCGCCGTCTTTGCTGCGTTGCAAACCATTGGCTGTTGCGGCAAAGATGGTGCTGTTGTCGGGTGTTATGACCATCGCCGCAACGCCTCTGAAAGCCGCCACGCCGAGCGTTGATGGGAGAATTGCCCACGTTTTGCCGCCGTCCACGGACTTAAACATACACAATCCGAGTCCGTCTCTGCCTTCGGTGTCGGTGTCGCCCGTGCCGATGTACATAATTTTTGGATTGCGCGGGTCTTGCGCAATGCTGCTGATGGTCAGGTTTTCGAGCCAATCGTTGACGCGTTCCCACGGCTTTGCGGCGTTCGTAATGTCCGTCGTTTTGAACAAACCACCGAGCGAACTGCCGACAAAAACCGTTTTTCCCGTTGGGTCGTTGCGGTCAACCAAAATGGCGCGTGTGCGACCGCCGACGTTGCCTGGCCCGCGTTCCATCCAACGTGCATTGCTGATGGCGCCGCGCAAAAACTCTTTTTGATTGTAGAAATCGGCTTGCAAACGGCGGGTTTCTTCGGTTGCTCTGAGCAAGCGTTCTTTGGGTACGTAGCCGAGTTGTGGGTCTTTGGTGCGCTCAATTTCCAAGGCGATTGCCTCGTTGATGCGCGCTTGTTTTGTCATGTGGCGACCGTTGAGCAAAGGATCTCTGTCAGCGTCGGCCGATTCATTTGCAACGGTCGTTTTCGTTTCTGCTTCCGCAAAACGCGTTTTAGCCGCTTTTTGGGCATTTATACTGAGGAGTCCCTTTTCGGTCGTCGTTGCCGATTGTGGTGCAACTTGTTGACTGCCAATGGTGTTCGGTATGCCCTCGATAGGGGCAACTGTCGATTTAGCAACGGCATTTGCGGTTGTTAGAGCTTTCGGCGCGGTCTGATTTTTATAGATAAAACAAACGGCAAGCGTGGCAACAAATGCCGCGAGTGTTAAGGCAACGTTTTTTTTCATGTCCAATTAAAGGTAATGATTTTAGGTTTGATTGAAATGCTTTTTCTAATTGTTATTAATTATGACCTTTTCAAAAGTTTCAAACTTTTGAAAAGTCGTTTTCTAACGCTCAAAAGTACAATGTCTCGCCCTTTTTTTTGCCTAATTGCTAAAAATCCTAAGCAATGTTTTCGACTAAAGGGCGTCATGAAGGTCGTAAGTTTAGCGAAAATCTTAAACGCCATCCGTCGTTTGTCAATTTTTTATAATTTTAAAGCGCCTCATTTTCCTTTGGCGAGTATTAAACTACTTTTGCGCCCAATAAGTTTAACAATATTTCAAGTTCAAAACTAACAATCAAATTCACTTTTATGAAAAACGTCCTTCGCTTCATTTTCACGCTACAAGTATTAATACACAATGGTTTAAACGCCCAAATAGAGATAAATCGAATAGAAACCGATGCCATAAATTCAAAAATAGGACCCCTCAGTATAGAAGCAAATTTTCCCGTTTCAGATGCCAAATTCGCCGTTTTTGATACTTTTAACCGAGAAATATTCTCAAATGTCCAATATGAAACGCCTTCAACCGTCAATCGCTTTCAACCGTCAATCGCCTTCAACCGTCAACCGTCAACCGCCAAATTATTAACGCCTTCCGACACCTTTAATAAGCAACGCTTTTGGTCGCTCGTCGGTGCGGGTGCAACGGTGTACACGGGCGCGGTTTTGCTGTTGGATAAAGTGTGGTATGCCCAATATCCGCGCAGTGGTTTTCACTATTTTGACGACCGAAGGGAGTGGCTTGAAATAGATAAATTGGGTCATGTTTTGACAACCTATACCGAAGCCAAATGGGTGTATAATGCCATGCGTTGGTCGGGTATGAAAAACCGAAACGCCGCGTTAATGGGGATGTCAGCGGCTACGGTTTTTCAAACAACGTTGGAGGTTTTAGACGGTTTTTCGACAGAATGGGGCTTTTCTTGGGCGGATATAGCGGCCAATACGGGTGGTTGCGTGCTATTTGGTGTTCAACAAGCTGTGTGGGATGAGCAACGTTTTATATTGAAAATAAGTAATACACCGCGTACTTATTCCGCCGCGCCGATTCGCTCTTTGGACGGCTCGAAAACATCAAGTTTGCGCACGCGAACGAATGATTTATACGGCAAAGATTACACGCAAACCTTCTTTAAAGATTACAACGCCTTAACCTTTTGGCTGTCCGTCAATCCGCGTAGTTTCAATAAAAACGGGCGTTTTCCCGCGTGGCTAAACATCGCTATTGGCTACGGTGCCGACAATATGTTTGGCGGCTACGACAATCAATGGCCAACGGCAAAACCCGAATTCGTTTTGTCCGATAAAGATTTTCCGCGCTATCGGCAATTGTACCTGTCTTTGGACATTGATTTAAGTAAAATTAAAACCAAATCTAAAGTTTTGAACACGATTTTACGGACCATCAATTTTATTAAAATCCCATCGCCTACTTTAGAATTTAATTCGTTGAATCAGTTAAAATTTCATCCTTTATTTTTTTAGAAGACCCCTCAGTAGATAGTCAATTTAATACTGTCGGGTTGATTTTTTGGATAATATCAACGAATTCAACGTCGGCGAGGTTTTAAACCTCGCCGACGTTTTTCGAATAAAGCCTTAAAAACAGTCGTTTTTAAGGCTTTATGTTTTTATCAATTCAAAACGGGCAACTCCAAATACCCTCTAAATTCCTTATCTTCCGCAAATTCCGCGTGCGTAAAATCCGTCACGACATTGTACAAAGTATCTCGTTCAATCGGCTCCCGACCGACGCGGCGAATCATCGTCACGAGGTCGCGGGTCGATAGGGCAGGGTGTTGTTCCTCGCTTCCAGCCATAGCGTAAATCTTGGTTGTGTCGTCAATCGTTCCGTCAATATCGTCAACGCCGAAAGACAACGCGACTTGTGCGGTCGTTTGACCAATCATGGGCCAATATGCCTTAATATGGTCGAAATTGTCGAGATAAATGCGTGAAATGGCGTAAACTTTCAAATCTTCGACGGTCGTTGATTCCACGATGTGGGACATTTCATTGTCTTTATTTCTAAATTTCAACGGAATAAACGTCTGAAAACCGCCCGTTTTGTCTTGCAATTGACGGAGTCTTTCCATGTGGTCAACGCGGTGTTCGTACTTTTCGATGTGTCCATAAAGCATCGTGGCGTTGGAGCGCATCCCCAAGTTATGCCAAATTTCGTGCATATCCAACCATTGTTCACCCGTACATTTGTCGTGGGCAATTTGCTTCCGAATGTCTTCGTGAAAAATTTCCGCACCACCGCCAGGCAACGAATCAACGCCCGATTCTTTGACCAAACGCATCCCTTCTTCGTAGCTCACTTTAGCTTTTTTGAAAATATAATGATACTCCACGGGTGTCAAAGCCTTGACGTGCAAGTCGGGACGATGCGCTTTTATTTGCTTAAAAAATTCCAAATAAAAGGTCAAATCATATTGCGGCAACACGCCACCGACGATGTGAACTTCCGTCACGGGTTCGCCGTCGTATTTCCGCACGATGTTCATCATGTCTTCCATCGTGTATTCCCAAGACTCGGCGCCGCGTTGTTTTATCAATCGAGAATAGGAGCAAAACTTACACGTATATATGCATAGATTCGTCGGCTCGATGTGAAAATTGCGGTTAAAATACGTTTTATCGCCATTTTTACGCTCGCGAACCAAGTTTGCCAGTGCGCCCAAAAACGATAAATCGCCTTTTTCAAAAAGCAAAATGCCTTCATTGTAAGTAATGCGTTCGCCCTTTTTTACCTTTTCGGCAATCGTTCTGAGGTCGTCCGAAAGGCTTTTATCGTAAAGAATAACGGAAATATCAGCGTGACTTTTCATTGTTTGATAATTTAAAAATTGTAACGCGACCTTTAAGTCGCGGGTTTTGTAATACTTCGCGACCTCAAGGTCGCGTTACGAATCGGATGTAAAACTACAATTTAAACAGCAGAATGAACTTTCAGTTTAGATTGAAAGTTTATTTTTTTAATTTTTAGAGACCCCTCAGTATAAAAGCCGTCCCGATGCTTCGGGACGGCTTTTATACTGAGGGGTCCTATTTTTAGATTTTACTCCTTTTCATAATAATCCAAATCCTTCCCAAAAGTTTCCTCTAAATTAAAAATGGCGATAAACCCTAAAATCAAGCAAATACCGCCCACAATCACGGCACTTTGCGTCGTCCCACTCGTCGCTTCCAATGATTTATAAGCGAGAGTGACCAAAATCACGGAGCCACGAACAAAATTTGGAACGGTCGTCGTGACGGTTGCGCGTAGATTTGTACCAAATTGTTCACTCGCAATCGTGACGAATAAACCCCAATAACCCGTTGCTGCGCCGAGAATAAAGCATAAAATATAGAAGGACGAATTAGAAATAAAAGGCATAAAAAGTACCATTGCCGCTGAAAGCATGGAAGCGAATAAATAAATCAAAACAACAATACGTCGGCTTTTCAAAATTTGACTCAACCAACCCGCAATGACGTCGCCAACCGACAAACCGATGTAGGCGTACATGACCGCATTCGGAACGCTCACTTCGCCAACTACGCCCGTTGCGGCGGCGAATTTTGGCGAAAATTTTATCATAATACCGAGAATAAACCAAATCGGCACGCCAATCAGAATGCACATCAGGTACTTTTTAAAGCGCTCTGCATCGGTAAAAAGGGCGAAGAAATTGCCTTTTGATATGCCCTCCGTATTTTTGAGATTGTCGAACATTCCCGACTCAAAAGTGCGAAAACGAAGGAAAAGTAGCATCAAACCGAGTCCGCCGCCGATAAAATACGCCGTTTGCCACGACACGCCACTTTTGCTAACGTAAGCCGCCGCAACCGCGCCGAGAGCGCCCGTTCCGACAATAATCAGTGTGCCAATGCCGCGCGTTTCTTTCGACATAATTTCAGAAACGAGCGTCACCGCCGCACCCAATTCACCTGCCAAACCGAAGCCCGCAACAAAGCGCAAAACGCAATAAGTTGGAATATCCTGCACAAAGCCATTGGCAAAATTGGCGAGGGAATAGAGTAAAATTGAGCCGAAAAGTATGGATTTTCGCCCAAATCTATCGCCCATAATGCCCCAAACCAAGCCGCCAACCAACATTCCGCCCATTTGATAATTGAACAAAACGTAGTCGTAGTAATACGTGATTTGTTCGGGCGAAAGGTTCAATCCTGCCGCACCAAGGCTTTGTTTGCCAATAATATTGAACAATTGAAGGTCAAAAATGTCCACGAAGTAGCCCAAAGCGGCGACAATGACGGTGAACCAAATGTTGGATTTTGATTGATTTTCCATACGTTTTGTTTTTTAACACATTTTTTTGGAACACATAGGCACATAGGAAACATAGATTTTCGTTTTTTTTTATTAAAAATGTTCAAAAACGCCGTTTATGCTGAGGGGTCTCTTTTTTATTTTAAAGAATGAAGAAAAGAAAAAACTATGTGTCCTATGTGTCTTTGTGTTGAAAAAAGCATTTTAATTCGTTGAGTAAATAGCTTTTAATTTTTCTAAAAGCAATAACATTTTAGTGTTAATTGACGGATTGACGCTGAAAAAATGTCCGTTAATCGTAATCCACGTTTTATGTCTTTCGAGCCTTGCGAGGTGGTGATAATAGACTTTATGCGGCTTTTCAAGCGGTGCTTTCCAATAAATGCCGTGTTCGGTCATCGCAAATCCTTCTTTTCCTGAACCCAATAATGTTTGGTCGGCGATGAAGTAAATGAATTCATCTTTTGCCGCAAAAACATAGTTTTTAGCCGCATTTTGAAGGGTTGTAAACGGCATTTTTACGAAATCGGTGAAGACTTTTTGACGCTCTTTTTGAAAGTTCAAATAATCAAAAATTAGCTGTTTGGTATCCACTTTTCCGCGAATAGCGCGCTCGTAGCGCATGATTTTTTCGGGCAATTCAAACGGATTTATTTCCGAACAATTGTAAATAATATGGTACAAAGCCAAGCTCGCAATCGCATTTTCTAATTGTTTTTCGAGCAAAATAACGCTTGGAAACGCCTGTCTGAAATTTAGTTCGGCAAATTCTTCTGCCAATTGTTCCGAACGGCGAGCGACGGTTGACGTGAAGTTTTTGAAATAAAATTCGCGCAAATATTCTTCGATTTTATCGGGTGCAATCCACGATGCTAAACGCTTTAATTCTTCAAAAAACAAGGTTTTAATTTGTTCTTCCAACACATCGAGGTGCTGAAAATCGTATTTCGACCGCCCATCATAGACACGCGGCATCTGAATCGCACCCATCGGATTACCGCATGAATAACAAAATTGCGCGTCGGCGGGGTTCTTTTTACCGCAACTGTTGCAATCGCCAAGCGGAATTTCAATGTTCGTTCCGCAATTATGACAAAATTTCGCGCCTTCCAAGAGTTGCGAATGACATTTAGGACAAAAAATCATATCTGTATGTGTTGTTTCTTTTGGCGCAAATTAAACACTTTTTGTGGTAATTTCAAACTAATATTTAACACGAATTTTTTAGCACATTTTTTTAACACATAGGCACATAGGACACATAGGTTTTTCTTTTTTATTAATTCAAATCGAAAAATAAGACCCCTCAGTGTAAAACCGATTTTGAGCAATTTTAGCACAAAAAAGCATTTCTAAAAAGAAAAAAAAGAAAAACCTATGTGTCCTATGTGCCTATGTGTTAAATAAAAAAAGAATGTGTTAAACCAACCGTTTTTCAAACAATTCGACCAATACTTCATTCAAATTTTGGATGGCTTCTTCCATTTTCCAATTGTCTCGATTCCGCGATTCTACGAAATTGGACACCGCCCGAATTTGCGCGAAAGCCACGCCTTCCGTCAAACAAGTCTGAAAAAATGCTGCGCCTTCCATCGTCTCAATTTGGCAATCGTATTTTTTAGAAATCGCTTCGATATTGGGTTCAAAACCATGCACTTTTTGAATCGTCAAGCCACTTGTTTTGGGCAATGCTTTTTGAGATAAAGGATTGGGATTCAATAATTTACATTTTTTAAACGGAATTTCGTCGGGTTTAACCAAGCCCAATTCAAACATATCCGTAAAGCGTCCATCGGCTTCTTCGACGCCCAAATCGCCGTACGTTTCGCTCACAACTTCCACGACCGACCCCCTCAGTATCGGCGGGTTTTTGGTCGTTTTTGTGCCAATAAAACTGCCCGCAACGCCCGCATTTAAAGCAAAATCGTATTTGTTTTGCATCAATCTTTTCGTCAATTTCATGGCCGTATTGACCATGCCGACGCCCGTAATCAAGACGTCGAATTCGTAATTTCTAAAAACGACCGACTGTTTTTGCCGCATTTCGGCAGTTAAATAATTTAAAAATGGCTGAATTTCAAACGATGTTGCCGCCACCACAAGAACTTTTTTCATAGATAATTTTATTTGCCAATAAATGGTTAGTAACAGTAGTCGGCAACTTTAGTTAC
>JAYUKJ010000853.1:0-7927 GCA_043764555.1 Saprospiraceae bacterium | reverse complement strand
CATCGGCGTTGTCTTTGCTGGCAAAAGCACCCGCCATAGCCATAAATTCGCCGCCCGTTCCAGCGTCAAATTTAACCACTGGTTTTTTTGTTGCTGGTGATTGCGGTTTTTTACCACCGTCGGCGGCCTTGCTGCTTGTGCTTGGCATACCCGATCTGGCGCTTGAAGACAAACTTGCTACTTCTTCAACCGTAACATTTTTGACGTCACTACCAGTCGTTTCAGACGCAGCAGGGCTGATGAGCGAACCGCTCACGGCGTTGCTTGCGGCAGCGCCCGCAGCCGTCGCACCCGAGGCTAAAGCAGCGCCCGCGGATGTTGTCAAGCTGCCCAAAGTGTCGGACAAACCACCTAAACCAGAAGTCATGTCGGCGGATTGTGTGGCCAGTTCGGCGCGTTTGGCTTTTTGTTTTTGGCTCGATTGAAAAATCAAGTAACCCAAAATGCCAACTACTGCCATCACGGCAGCGTAAGTGAGATTGCGAAAAGAATTAGGTCCCATAGTGTGGAATGGAATTGAATCGTTAAAAAAATGATTGTTCTAAAATTACAGTGCTATTTTTATCGTTTGCTTTCTGTTGCTTTCATTAAGCGAGGCAAATTACAGACTTTTTCAAAATTCAATTGTTTTCTGTTAATTATTTGTCAACTTTTAACGTAAATACTGCCTTAATATTTTCAAACACCGCCTTTTACCCTAAAAATGCCCCGTTTTCTCCTTTCTGAAATTCCATTTTTAAGCACAAAATGGGAACCTTAATTGACCTTCACGCAGTTCATCCCACTGTGCCAATCGGGTTTCCAAAGCGGCGGGTTTTGGTAATATTCCCACAAAACGGTCGCGTGTTCGGTGTTTTTGAAGACAATATCCTTACCGCGCACGTAGCCCAAAATGCCCGCGGGATGCCGAACGTAGAGCCAAGTGTCCATTTTTTTCTCCCCATTTTCTATTTTCAACACTTCGTAATGCTTTATCACTTGCAAGCGGTCGGCGGGCGTTACGAGCATCGCAAGTGCCGAAGATACTGAGGGGGTTGTTTTTAAAGTCGTGGCTTCAACGACAACGGCTTGAACCGTTCGACGGCTTTCGGCGTAAAGCGGTTTGAAAAGGCGCTCGATTTTGTCCCAACGAAAACTGTACGTCACGTATTCCAAACACCGCTCTTGCGTCTTGCTGCGCACGTCGGTCGGAAGATTCAAACTGTATTGTGCGCAACTCACGTAATCCACATAAGCAATCCGAATCGTTGAACGGTCAATGTCCACAAATTTTGAGAACGACGGCGCGGGAACATCGGCTTCCCAAGTCAAAGTCAAACGCTCTTCAAACAACTTGGTCAAGGCGCCCGATTTGAAACTGTAAATCTCAAATACGTGTTCTGCCAACGTGCTACCCGTCGGTGTAGCGGTGGTTTCTAATAAAATTTCATTAATTTTATTATTCGTAAGGTCTTGAAAGTAAATACTTTGCAACGATTTCTTATTTGTTTCGCTCACGTTCGCATAATTCAACAAAACGCAATGACCGCGCTCGTTGGTAACGACCAAATAAAATTCTTGATAGCTTGGCTGCGTTGCGGGCGCCGTTTTTACGTCGTGACCGTCCGTATTGGCGAGCCAAATTGTGGCTTTTTCAAAACCATTATCGAAGCTCATCGGCTTTTTAAAATAAGGGCGCACGGCGGGTTCAACGGCATTTTCGGCGAGAACGACGGCCAGATTGTCGCCAAAAAGCCAACCGATTGTGCCGTCGGCGGCGCGAATTTTAAACCATTTAAACGTCTGATTCTGCGTATTATCGAAATGTTCCAAAACCGTTTCGCCGACAACTTCAAAAAGGGACCCCTCAGTATAAGTCGTCTCCGTCGATGCCGCATACGTCGAATCGGCGTACAAACGGACGGGACTAACGCTCACGGCGGCGCGTTTGGTAAGAATGATTTTGGCGGCATCGTCGGCGGCTTTCGTCGGAAGGACAAAGCAGAAAAACGGGAGGAATATGCCGAGGTATTTTTTCAATCGTATTTTTATTAACTATTTAAATCATTGACTACGCGTTTATTATTGCAAAATCGTTGCCGCTTTTGTCGCCGATATGTCAAATTGGGCAACTTTCAAAAAGTTCTCAAATCTCTCGAAAAAACCAAACGGCGCGGGCGAAAGTAACGCACGCGCCGTGTTGAGTGGCTTATATTTCTGAAAAATGACGAAATTTGAACGTTTTAAACCGTTTCCAACAATTCGCGTGCGTTCGCAATCGCTGAATCCGACGGCGGATTTTGGCTCAACATCACCGCAATTGACCGCACGCGCTCGTCCGTACTGAGAGGTCGGACGTTCGTATAAGTACGGTCTTCTTTGTGCGTTTTATAGACAAAATAGTGTTTATCGGCCTTCGCTGCGACTTGTGGCGAGTGCGTAATGACGACAATTTGGTGGTGACTGGCGAGTTTTTGAAGAATATTGCCCATTTTCAACGCCACATCACCCGAGACACCTGAATCAATTTCGTCGAAAATCAAAGTCGGCAACGGAATTGCGGCAGCCACCAAAGATTTTGTACACAAAGCCAATCGGCTCAATTCACCGCCCGACGCCACGTCCTTAATCGCTTGCATCCGCGAACCTTTATTGGCCGCAAAAAGGAATTGAACTTCATCGCAACCATTCGCCGTCAATTCTTGACTGTCAACTATTTGTACTTGCAGCCGCGCATTTTCCATGCTCAATTGGTGCAACATGGTTTCGACTTGTTTCTCGAAATTTGGCACAACGGCTTTGCGTTTTTTGGATAAATCGCCCGCTTTTTTCTTCAAATCGGCTTCTTGCTTCACGAGTTCTTGTTCCAATTTTTCAATATCGCTTGACAAATCACCGAAGGCGTTGAGTTGATTTTGAAGACTGTCTTGAATCTCTAACAGCTGTTCCACGTTGCCGACGCCGTGTTTTTTCTGCAATTTATAAATAACGTCGAGGCGCGTTTGAATGTCCGCAATCCGCTCGGGGTCGTATTCGGTATCTTCCGCCACGGCTTCAAGTTCGCCGCCGATGTCTTCGAGTTCAAACAAGAGACTTTCGAAGCGTTCGTGGAGCTTCGATACTGAGGGGGCGTATTTTTTGACTTGACCGACCATCACGCCGACGCTTTTGAGCTGCCCAATCACCGAGTTTTCGTCTTCCGAAATCGCGCGAAACGCCGCCGACAGGTTGCGTTTAATCACTTCCGCGTTTTGGAGTTTTTGTTGCTCCTTCTCGATGCGTTCTTGTTCGCCGCCGATGAGTTCCGCTTTGTTGAACTCACCAATCTGAAAATTCAAGAATTCGATTTCACGCGCCGCGCGCTCGTTTTTGTCCTTCAATTCAGCCAAACGTTTGCGGGCGGATTGAAAAATTTTGAATTTTTCACGGTATATACTGAGGGGTCCTTTGTTGTCGGCCAAAGCGTCCACCATTTGCAATTGAAACGACGCATCGTGAATGTCGAGCGTATCAAATTGCTGGTGCAAATCGACCAATTTCGAGGAGAATTCACGCAATTGTCCCAAATTTACGGGCGTATCGTTGATAAACGCGCGGGTTTTACCATTCGGTGCCAACTCGCGGCGAACGACCGTTTGGTTGTCGAAATCAATCTCATTCGCCTCAAAAAAGGCTTTTAAATCGTAATGCGAAATATCGAAAAACGCCTCAATGACGCATTTTTCGGTTGCCTTGTACAGCACTTTTGTGTCGGCTCGGTTGCCGAGAATCATGCCGAGACCACCGAGAAGGATGGACTTTCCCGCGCCCGTTTCGCCCGTGATGATGGTCAAGCCGTCGGCAAAATCAATTTCAAGATGCTCGATGATGGCGTAGTTGCGAATCAATAGCCGTTGAATCATGTCGTATTCTGTTTTTTTGAATTCAGATTTAGGGGCGAATTTAAAGCGAAAGTGTTGGTTTTACCTAAATTTTTTAAAACATTTTTTATATTAAACAAAATTTGTTTGAAATACTTTACAACATTTAGATTTAACAACGTTAAAAAACGTGTCAAATCTTTAATCAAACGGCTAAGAAAATCAAAAAATACTGAGGGGTCTCTCAAAACACCCGTTACCCAAGTCAATATCCCCGTTACCCAAGTCAATATTGCCATTTGCGTCGCCAATGTTCCCATTTGCGTCGCCGATATTGACATTTGCGTCGCCGATATTGACATTTGCAGCGCCGATATTGACATTTGCAGCGCCGATATTACGCTCATAAGCATTTGGTTATGCGACACCTACGATGCTGTGCGTCGGAGACGGAAGTCGCATACGACCCGAATGTAAAATCAACGGGCGATTTGGATTTTCTCCGAAAAGTTATGGGACACGTATCCATCAAAACAACCCAAATCTATCTGCACGTTATTCGGAAAGATTTATCAGAAACACAAAAAGTCCGTTGGACAGATTAAAATTTCAACTTTTCTATGCACTACCTAACATTATTCTTTTTTACATTTGCACAAGCACTTTAAAACTTGCGTATTTAATACTATTGCATACGTTAATAACAAACTGTCCAATCTTGAAACTTGCGTATAAAATACTTTTTTATACGTTTTAATAAAGGAGTTGTAAGTGAAGGGGATACTTACGCAAGTTGGCGTGAGTTGATATGTTCAGCGCAACCAAAAAAAAGCCCCGTTCTTCGATTAACGAAAGGAAGTAAAACTGATGTGAAATAATATTACATTTTAAAAAAATATTTAATAATTAAGTACCCAACAGGAGATATGACAAAACAGAAACTTATTTTCTTCATGCTTTTGATGTCGCTAAATGTTTTGACTTTTGGACAAAGCAGTAGCGTTATGGACGCAAGTTATTTCAGTAGAGGTGGTGCAGAAGCACCCGTGAGAGCAGGAAAAGGATTTGATATCAGAGATGTTTTTAAACAAACAAAAAATTGTTTTACCAAAGAAACATCTAACTCAAATCTTTTGAAGCAAACTCAACAAGGTCAAAAAACAACAATAACATTACATTACACACGTAATGATGATGAATACTCGCTATTACAAAAATCTTCAAGTGAGGGGAAAATCAGCTATCTAAATCTGTTTTCATTAGGAGGTTCACTGCTTAAAGAATATTCATCAAGAATAAATACAAGCCACGAAAGATTAATATTTATAGCAAAAGTTGATTTTGGAAAATATGAATTTGATGAAGAGCCTGTATTAACATCAGAAGCAAAAAATTTAATCAATCAAAAAAAATATCAAGAGTTTATTAACCTTTATGGTACACACTATATAAGTGGTATCAGAAAAGAAAATAGTATTTGGATTGTATTAAACAAAAAAAGTCGCGAAGAAGGGGATAAAACCCTTGAAACAAGTGGCAACAATACAAAAATGACACTCCCTATGGTCGGAGTAAATTATCAAATTAATAATCGTAATGAATTTAGTAAGTTGATTAAGAGTGGAGAATATACTGTTTCTATTGAAATAAACGGACCCTCCATTGATAATTCAGATATTCAAGAAAGTGTAGAGTCTATTCTATCAAATGAGGAAGAAAAAGTTGCAGGAATAGAGAGAATAGCAAGAGGAGCATTAGGGAAAATAACAGACCCAAAACAATCACTTCCCGCGCAATATTATTATACACCATTTTCTTTATATGATGTCGCAGGTATTAATTGGGACAGAGCGAAAGAACAAGAATTGACTAATGTTAATGAGCAAGTTTTGAATGTTTTTTCTACAAAGACAAAAATTGAACCTCTTTTAGAAAATGATGGATTAGAGTTTTTTCTCAAAGAAGCAAAGGTAATTTTACCCGAAGACGAAGACGGAGCGAAAATTTTGCGAAGTATTGAAGATAAATTCAAGACAACGACCCCAATGTTTAGGAATTATAAATTAGGTTTAGACAGTTCCTTTGTTTATTTGGAAAATAGATACAAACAATGTGCTAATATTGAATGTTTTTCAAATGATAATTGTTGTAATAACGCTCTACAACTTGGCAAAATAAAAGAACAAATAAAACAAGCTAATAAATCATTAGTAGAACTTGAAAATGCTAAAATCAAAATTGTAGAAGATTTTTTTAAAGATTATTTTGAATACAATTGTAAAAAACAAATTGCAGGTTCTGTAATAATTACTAATGTTTCTACAAATCCATATGATATATTTGTTGGTGATGAATACTATATGACAATTCAAAGTGGAAAAACAGAAAAGATTGATAGAGTAAAAGTTGGAGAGAAATTTACTTTTAAAGCACAACAAAAATCAGGCTTCATGTTATACCCAACAACTAATATTAGAACGTTTACTATCAAAAAGGCTTGCGAAGAATTAAAAACTAAAATAGGCTTTGAAGATTAAAAAATAAACATTTCCCTATCAGTCTTTCAATAAATAAGCTAAAATCCTAAAAATACTGAGGGGGGTAAAAAATAAAAAATGCTGTTTATACGACTACAAAAAAAAATAAAAAAATAAAAAAATAAAAAAAAAAGCCAGCAGCGAACACCGCGCTGCCGCACATACCACCGCTCGCGCCATGACCTCCACCACCTAACTCCTTCACAATCAACCCACTACACCTAAGAACGTGCGGCGCTCGTGAGCATCTGTGATGCGATACGTACTATTCATGGCGTCTCATATCTTTAATATCGTGGACAAAAAAAGAGGACCCCCTCAGTATAAACCCGTTTTTTCGCATTAAAAGGACGAAAAACGGCATTTATTATGGATGCAAAAAACAGCTTCCTGCTTAAAAACATAAGACATTGCAAGAGGCGTCCGAGACGCAAAGGTATGGTTCGTACCGAGGAATGTCCCAGAGTATTTCACAAAAAAAAGCCGCTTTGTGCATACACAAAGCGGCTTTTTGAGTTAAAATCTTGACATTTCCACCTAAGCCGTCGCTTTTTTGCGCGCTCTTTTAGGTGCTGCTTCCGCGACGATTTCGGCGGCTTCAATTGTGGTGGCTGCTGCCGTTTTCAACCCCTTTTTTACGGGATTAATCGCTTCCACCAATTCAAAAATCATGGTGGACAAAGGTGCCAATGTCAAGCGCAGGCTTTGCGCGCGCCCGTGTTTGACGAGGACATTCGTGAGCAATTTCCCCGCATTGTGCGTTCCCGAGCCGCCATATTTTGCAGCGTCCGTGTTGAGCAATTCCTGCCAAATACCCGCTTGATTGACGCCAATTTCGTAGTTTTGATGCACCGTTGGCGTCATGTTAACAACGACCAAAAGCGATTTTTCCGCGTCATTTCCCTTGCGAATGTAGGCAATGACGGAATTTTCGGCATCATCGTAAGCGACCCACTCAAACCCCTCAGTGGCGAAGGCTTTCTCGTAAATGGCGGGCTGATTTTTGTTCAAATTGTTCAAATCGCGCACCACGTTCTGCACGCCTTTGTGCATCGGCGAATCCAAAAGCCACCAATCGAGCTGCCCTTCAAACGCCCATTCGCCGCCTTGTCCGAATTCGCAACCCATGAACAACAAGCGCGTTCCTGGGTGCGTGAACATATAACCAAACATCATGCGTAAGTTGGCGAATTTTTGCCATTCGTCGCCCGGCATCCGCGTCAAAAGCGAGCCTTTGCCGTAAACCACTTCGTCGTGGCTGAACGGCAGCATGAAATTTTCGGAAAAACCGTAGGCAATACTGAACGTGATTTCGTTTTGGTGCCAACGGCGGTACAACGGCGAACGCCCCATGTAACTCAACGTGTCGTGCATCCAACCCATCATCCATTTTTGCCCAAAACCCAAGCCGCCCATGAAAGTCGGTTTTGATACGCCCGCAAAAGCTGTCGATTCTTCGGCAATCGTCACGGCGTCAGGGAAGTTGCCATAGACGGTTTCGTTGAGTTCGCGTAGGAATGAAATCGCCTCCAAATTTTCGCGTCCACCGTA
>JAYUKJ010000852.1:0-7950 GCA_043764555.1 Saprospiraceae bacterium | reverse complement strand
ATCTTGCTAACGCGGCAACTAAAGTTGCCGACTACATTTATAAATGAAAATTTTAGTCACAAACGGCGCGTACAAACATACTTTGGCACTCGTTCGGTCGCTCGGTGCGGCGGGACATGAAGTCGGCGTTGTGGCGCATCATTGGGCGGCGGTGAGTTTTTTTTCAAAATATTGTAGCCGTCGGCACGTCGTAAAAATAACGGAAAAACAAGCGTTTGTGGACAAAATTTTAACAATTCTGCGTAAAAACGACTACGATATGCTCTTGCCCGTTGGTTTACCGCAAGTCGTTTGGCTCGCAGAACGGGCGGATGAAATTCGACAATTTACAAAATTGCCTTTGGCAGATGTCGAAAAAATCAAGTTGTTTGAGAACAAACAAGCGACGTACAATCTTTCAGTAAAATTAAATATTCCAACGCCACTCACTTTTTTTCCAAAAGACCGTTTAGATGCCGACATTTGCGCCGCGCAACTGAAACCACCGATTGTTGTTAAGCATTGTACAAAGTCGGGAAGCGCGTGGTTGAAGTATGCAAAGACGGCGGAGGAAGCTGTTCGATTTTATGAAAGAATGCGTGATTTGGAGTCAAAAATGGACAAAAATGACATTTATACTGAGGGGTCCCTTTTTGAATTAAAAACGTCTTTGCGAGGCACGAAGCAAACTAATTCAGAATTAAAAATTGCTGAAAACGACGGTCGCGTTGTGCCGCACGTTGAAACTTCAAACTTCAAACTTCAAACTGACCAAACTATAATGTTTCAAGAATATTTAAGTGGAGGCGGTTACGGTTTTTTCGGATTGTACAATAAAGGTGTTTTCAAACAAGGCTTTGCGCACAAGCGGATTCGTGAATTTCCCGTTTCGGGCGGCGCGAGTTGTTGTGCAGAAAGTATTGAAAATGAGGAACTTATGACTTATGGAAGACGCATTTTAGAAACGATTGATTGGCACGGTTTGGCGATGGTAGAATTTAAAATGGACAGCAAGGGGCAACTGCGCTTGTTGGAAGTGAATCCCAAATTGTGGGGCTCTTTTGATTTGAGCGTGGCTTCGGGCGTTCCTTTTGCCGAAAAATGGGTAAAATTGGCAATGAATCAACCCATTTTTGACCATCAAGATTATGAAAAAGGCGTTAGATTTTCATGGCTTATGGATGGTGACTTAAAAAATGGCTTACAAACGGGAAAATTCTGGTCTATACTGAGGGGTCCTTTTTTTGACAAAAAAACGCGGACAAATTTAACGTGGCGCGACCCTTTAGCATCGCTTTTTTTAATAGCGTCGGGTTTCAAATTGCGATAGACCGTCGGCGAGGTTTGACCGTCGGCGAGGTTTGAAACCTCGCCGACGGTAGAAAAGATACGAAACAATTGATTATCAAATATTTAGAATAAAAATTTTATGGCAAAGCGACTGCGAATTGCTGTCCAAAAATCGGGACGGCTTAGTGAAATTTCCCTCGAACTCCTCAAAGAATGTGGCATTGATGTCAAGAATGGACGGGCTTCTTTAATGGCATCGGCAACCAATTTTCCGTTGGATGTCCTTTTTCTTCGCGACGATGATATTCCGCAATACGTCGAAGATGGCGTGGCGGATTTAGGCATTTTGGGCGAAAATGTGGTAGTCGAAAGCCGCGCAAAGGTGGACATTATCAAAAAATTAGATTTCAGTCATTGCCGTTTGTCGTTGGCTGTGCCAAAACAAGTGGCGTACGAAGGCGTTCAATTTTTCCAAAACAAGCGCATTGCGACGTCTTATCCGAACATTTTGAACGACTATTTGGCAGAAAATGGCGTGACAGCCGAAGTTCACATGATTAGTGGTTCGGTCGAAATTGCGCCGAATATTGGTTTGGCCGAAGGCATTTGCGACATTGTTTCTTCTGGAGGCACCTTGTTGAGTAATGGTTTGAAAGAAACGGACGTCATTTTTCGCTCGGAAGCCGTCATGGTCGCGCATCGGTACTTGGATACTGAGGGGTCCGAAATTTTGCGAAAAATCTTGTTTCGCTTGGAATCCGTTATGGCAGCAAAATCGAGTAAATACGTCATTCTGAACGCGCCAAATGATAAAATTGAGACAATTACGGCGCTTTTACCGGGCATGAAAAGTCCGACAGTTGTGCCTTTGGCAACGTCGGGTTGGTCGGCAATTCACTCCGTTTTGAACGAAGAAACATTCTGGGACGTGATTGACGACTTGAAAAAAGCGGGCGCACAAGGCATCTTGGTTGTGCCAATTGAAAAAATGATTCTTTAATTTAATGATGAATAATGAATGATGAATGATGAATGACGAATGATGAATTTTTGAACAATAATTTGAAACACGATTGTTCATCATTCATCATTCATCGTTCATCATTCATCATTTCCAATTCTCATACGTTATTCAGTATGAAAATTTATAACAATCCAGATAAAAGTCTGTGGGCGGACATTCTCAAACGCCCTGCAATTGATACAACGACGCTTTTTGGAACCGTCGCGCCGATTTTGAAAGACATCAAAGCGAACGGCGACAAGGCGGTTCGGAAATACGCCTTGACGTTTGACAAATCCGATACGAAAAAATTATTGGTTTCTAAAAAAGAGTTCCAAGATGCGGGGAATCAATTAGATACGGAATTGAAAAAAGCTATTTTGACGGCTAAATCGAACATCGAGCGTTTTCATAAAACCCAAAAATCGGGCGTCAAAGTCGTAAAAACGATGACGGGTATTGATTGTTGGCGCAAGTCGGTGGGCATTGAACGCGTGGGTTTGTACATTCCCGGCGGCACGGCACCTTTGCTTTCGACGGTCTTGATGTTGGGCGTTCCCGCCAAGATTGCGGGTTGCCGAGAAGTCGTTTTATGCACGCCCTCGCAACGCAATGAGCCGATTCACCCCGCAATTTTGTTCGCCGCAAAAGCCGTTGGTATTAAAAAAGTCTTTAAGGTCGGCGGCGTTCAAGCGATTGCCGCGATGGCTTACGGAACGGAATCGGTACCGCAGGTTTGGAAGATTTTTGGACCGGGTAATCAATACGTCACGGCGGCAAAACAGCTCGTCAATACTGAGGGCATTGCGATTGACATGCCCGCTGGCCCAAGCGAAGTTATGGTGATCGCTGATAATACGGCGCGTCCAAAATTTGTCGCGGCCGACCTTTTGTCGCAAGCGGAACACGGGATTGACAGCCAAGTCGTTCTGGTCGCTTTTGATGAAATAATGGTGAAAAATATTTTACAAGAAGTTGACAATCAGTTACTTACGCTGCCGCGTGCGGAATTTGCGCGAGCCGCTTTGTCCAACAGCGTTGCCGTAATTGTCAAAAATGACGCCGACGCTTTGGCGGTTGCCAATTATTATGCGGCGGAACATTTGATTATCTCAACCGAAAATGCCGACGTTTTAGCGGAGCAAGTTGTCAACGCAGGCTCCGTTTTTATCGGTCATTTTTCGCCCGAATCCGTTGGCGATTACGCTTCTGGAACGAACCACGTTTTGCCAACAAATGGTTTTGCGCGCGCCTATTCAGGCGTGTCGGTGGACAGTTTTGTCAAAAAAATCACGTTCCAACGCCTCAATACTGAGGGGGTCAAAAATATCGGCGCGACCGTGATTGCCATGGCAGAAGCAGAGCAATTGATGGCTCATGCGAACGCGGTTAGGGTAAGATTGGAAGAAATTAATGGTTGAAAAAAGGCCCCCTCAGTATAAAGCCTGAAAAATTCAATTTTTTTTACTAAAAAAACACTATTTTTGTAAAAAAATTGAAGCAATGAAAAGTATAAGATGGCAAGACTATATCATGCGTGACCCTCAAATATTGTTCGGCAAACCGAGCATTAAAGGAACACGTATTCCCGTGGATTTGATCGTAGAAAAATTGGCTTGCGGCGAAACAATGAGTGGGCTTTTAGAAGATTATCCACGCCTAACGGAGGCAGCGATTTATGCGTGTTTGCATTTTGCTGCCGATAATATTCGTAGTATCCCCCTCAGTAAAGCCGCTTGAATTATTGCATAATTCATTGAAAAACAACACCCTATGAGAATTGTCGCCGATGAAAATTTAGCCTATCGTATGATTAAAGCCTTACGAAATGAAGGCTTTGACGTTCTTTCTATTGAAGAAGACTATCCGAGTATCCCCGATAGTAACGTATTGAGCGTTGCTGTAAAAGAAGACGCTCTTCTGATTACCGAAGATAAAGACCTTGGCGACCTTGTTATGCTTCATAAATTGCCACATCGCGGTATTTTGTTATTACGTCTTGCAGGTATGGAAACTGATGAAAAAGTTATCCGAACGCTTGAAGTCATTAAAACTTATGGAGAAGAATTAAAGGATAGCTTCACTGTGGTAGATACAAAGAGAGTTCGTTTACGAAAAAAATGACCCCCTCAGTATTTTAACGAAAATTGCCTCGCAAACACTACGTTTGCAAGGCAATTTTTAATTGTATCCAATCAAATCTCGAATTATGCAGGCTGCGCCACCAATTTACTTTTAGGCGTCTTTTCTGTTTTCACGTCTGCCTTTTCAATTTCATAGCCCATAATTTTTGCTTGTTTAGCCGCCTCGATTGCTTCTTTTTTCTCGCCCGCTTTTTCAAGCGCCGTTACGTACATAGCCCAAGCACGACCTTTGAACGGAAGGTTCGGGTCGTCGTCTTTGAAGGCGCGTTTTGTAAAAAACTTAAACTCAAAAGCCGCTTCTTTAGCCTGATTCAAAGCCAAATGCGCTTCTCCTTTAAGCCGCCGCGTTGTCCAAAAAACGGGTTGAAAGGGTACGCAATTCTTCAAAGCCATCGCCAAATCATCCGCCGCACCCTGCCAATCACCGTTTACACGTTTGATTTCAGAGAGTCCAATCAAGGCTTCTGCGTTGAGAATAATGTCGTTACTTCTCGTAAAATCAAGAAAAGCATCGTCCATGCGCCCCATCCGAAAATACGCCACGCCGCGCCGTTCAAAGGCTTGTGCATAGCGATTGTGCTTGTCAATTGCTTTGTTGAATGCCTCAATTGCGGTTTCCTGCTTGCCTTTGTCCGACAAAACAATGCCTTTAAGATACTCAGTTGTCGCTACTTTGTCGCCGACGGGCAAAAAACTTTCAGAAGCAATCAATTGATTTTTCTCATTCTGAACCCACAAATGCAAAGCACCGCCGACCGAATACGTCTTAATCTCATTGAGCAAACCAATCGTGTTTTTCCACGTCTTTTCGATACCACACATATGTTCCATGCGCGGCACCACGAGATTGAGCGTCTCGGGCTTAAAAAAGTCATCACCCTTCAGGGCAATGTCCATTTTATAGTAGGTTTCGAGCCGCTTTTGGAAATGCGCGGTCGCCATATCGTAAGTTTTAGGAATCACAAAATCCAAGTGACCTTTGAGCGTTACTTTAAAAGTATTCATAATTTATGCTATTTTTATGTCGAACTTTAGCAGACCATGCGTTATTTGTTTTGTAGGGACAAAAAATTGTTTCGCGCTGTCCCTTCACGTTCAGCCGTAATCATTGAAACTCATTCTAATATAATACGACACGAGAATCCTTGGTGTGCCGTTGCTTGACGAATGTAATAAGTATTGTGCGTGTGCGAGATTAAATGGTAAAAAAACGCGAGCGTTATACGTTTCGGAGTCTAAAATATCGGTAGTTAAACCTTGAATAATGTGCTATAGTGTTGTTTTTTAAATCGTTTCCTTAACTGTGCTGCCGAAATTTCAGAGGTCGGTGTAGCTTGCGTGGTTCTTATAAGACATTAGGTAGTCTCTGTTGCAAAAAAGAGTGAGAGGCAAAGTTAGGTTCTTTAGTGCGTTTATCCAAGTCTTTTTAAATTGAAATACGCAAATTCTTACATTTTTTTAAAACAAATAAATATACTTTTAATCATGTCATTGCTTATATTTTGCAGGCAAAATGTTACACCACTTTTTTTTTAAATAAATAAACCACTTTTAAGCGTATTATACTGAGGGGGTAGTTTTTATAAAAATATAATTTCAATATATTTAAAAAATATCTGTAAGTTGTTGTTTAACAGACTTTTAAAATTAATTTGAGATAATATTTTGTCTGAACGGCTTTTTTTCTACTTTTGTTTCAATATGAAGAATAACATTTTTATGAAAATTTTACTCGCGCCGCTTTCGTTGCTCTATGGTTTCATCGTTGAACTGCGCGTTTTTAGTTACCGAATTGGTCTGCAACGTTCTTCGCGTTTCGATGTGCCAACAATATGCGTGGGCAATCTGTCGATGGGCGGGGCGGGCAAATCGCCGCACATCGAATACCTCATTCGGCTCCTCGAACCCTACATTAGTGTCGGCGTTTTGAGTCGTGGTTATCGCCGAAAAACGGAAGGTTTTCTGTTCGTCGAACCCAAAAGTACGGCGCTTGACGTGGGTGATGAGCCGCTGCAATTCAAGCGAAAATTTCCTCAAGTTGCCGTTGCCGTCGGTGAGCGTCGGGCGTATGCGATTCCGCAAATGTTGGTACGTTATCCCGATTTGCAAGCCATTTTGTTGGACGATGCTTTTCAACATCTTGCCGTTCGCTCCTACTTAAATGTCTTGTTAACCGAGTTTTCGGAACCTTTCACGCGTGACTATTTGGTACCTTCGGGCAATCTTCGAGAAAGTCGAAGCGGTTACGCGCGCGCTCAAATTATTGTCGTAACAAAATGTCCGCTCGAAATATCGTTGTTGGATAAAGAAAAATTGACAAAAGAAATCAGGCCTTTGCCCCATCAACGCCTCTATTTTAGCTACTACGATTACGCGCGACCGTACCAAATCTTGGACCCCTCAGTATTTTGCGAGTTAGACGCCGAAACCGAAGTTTTACTCATTACGGGCATCGCGCGGACGGAATATTTGATTGCGTGGCTGGCGCCAAAAGTTAAAAAAATAACAACAATGGCTTTTGAAGACCACCGTTTGTTTACCAATTACGACGTCGCGCAAGCCAAAACAGTTTACGACGGTATGGCTTCAGCGCGCAAACGCCTCATTCTAACGACTGAAAAAGACGCCACACGGCTTGAATTACACAAGCCGTATCTTGTTGAAAATCAATTGAATATATATGCATTGCCGATTAAAGTGGCGTTTCATTTCGATGAAGGCGCGGCTTTTGATGCCGATATTAAGCAGACCCTCTTGGATTTTAAAATATAAGTATGAACCCAATTTCACGCCTCGTTTACCGCTTTTTACAAGGCGTTGCGATTACAGCCACCGAGCTTTATTTCCGAAAAATTGTCTTCCTCAATCGGCAATATTTGGCTTCGGAAGGACCACTTGTTGTCATCGCTAACCATCCCAATACGGTCGTTGACCCGTTGCTTGCGGTCATGTACACGCGCGAGCAATGTTTTTTATTGGCAAATTATGGCTTGTTCAAAAATCCAATTGCGGGGGCGATTTTGCGCACGCTGTTTTGCATTCCCGTGAAACGAACGAAGGATGTTGCGGAGGGAGAAGAACGCAATAACGACAACGCTTTCCGCGAAAGTGAGGAACATTTGATGGCAGGACGCAGTCTTTTTGTGGCGGCGGAAGGCTCAAGTTATACCGAAAGGCACATTCGAGCGTTCAAAACGGGCGCCGCGCGGATTATTTTTGAGGCAGAATCTCGAGCAAATTTTACGCTCAATGTCCGCATTTTACCCATTGGTTTGACCTATTTTGACCCTTTGAAATTTGGTTCCGACGTGGTTGTTGACATAGGTGAACCTTTTTCGGCAATCAATTGGCGCGTTGCTTACGCCGAAAATCCTCAACAAGCGGTCGATAATTTTACGCAGCACATTGAAAATCAATTTGATACGCTAACGATTAATTGCGCAAATATGGATGAAGACCATTTTTTGCAAAAATTGGAAACGATTCTTCAATCCGAAAAATCGCTTGAAATCGTTGAAAAATCGAATTATACTG
>JAYUKJ010000851.1:0-30368 GCA_043764555.1 Saprospiraceae bacterium | reverse complement strand
TTTTTCATCTTAACGACGAAGTTCCGCCCGAATGAACCTGTACAAGTGGATATTCCTGCGTCAACGGCTCAAATTCCGTTGCCAGAAAAAGACATCTTGATGATTTCAGTCGGTAATGACGGTCGAATTTTCTTCGGCGTAGATGACCAAAACACGCGGCTTGCTATCCTTGATGGTATCAGTAAGCAGTACGGTTACACAGTGACTGCTGAGATGCAGAAACGTTTTAAGTTGCTCGACCAATTTGGTGTGCCACTTGAAAAATTGCCTCAATTATTGACGATGGATGCAGTAGCTATGGCGAGTTTCAAGCAAGAAGGACTTATCTGCGAGCCAGAAGCCAAAATCAAATTGATGGGCGGCTCAACGGGTAAGGAGAATTTGAAAAACGAGCTTGGCGAACTTATCGTTTTGGCTCGGACGGCAAATTCTAACTTGCGTATCGCGGTAAAAGCCGACAAAGTAGCCGATTACGGTAAAGTTGATGATGTTATCGAAACATTGCGGAAAACAAATTCCAATCGTTTCAACCTCATCACTTCCGCAAAAGGCGGCGCTGCACCTGAGTAATTAAGAAAATTTCAAATTTCAAATTTCAAATTCCAAGACTCAACAAGTGGAAATATTGAAATTTGAAATCATAAATTTGGAATACTTTTACTGAGGCGTCCGCTAAAATCTTTTTTTTAACGAATCAATCTTATTCAAAATGGCAGAAATAGCTACGGGGAAAAAGGGTGCCCCGCATACCGACATGACGCCAATGGTTGACTTGGGCTTTTTGTTGATTACGTTTTTTATGTTGGCAACAACATTTAATAAACCTAAGACAATGGAAATCATTAAGCCAGCCAAAAATGATAATTTGGTTGACCCACCAAAAGTGAACGTGAAGCGTGTTCTCAGCATTTTGCTCGGCGAAAACGACAAAGTTTACTTTTACCAAGCGCCCGAAGGTGCAGGAGCTGAACTCAAAGTTGACTCAGCAGACTTCGGCGCGGCAGGGATTCGCTCAACTATCGTTCAACGTCAAACTGAAGTGGCGGCAGCTTTCGGAAGTAAGGATACGCTTGTCGTTTTAATTAAAGGGATGCCCAAAGCCAAGTATAAAAACATGGTGGACATCCTCGACGAAATGCGTATTACGGGTGTTAAATCTTACGCGCTCATTGACCGCGACAAGATTGACACGAGTATCATGGAATCAATCGGCGTCATTAAACGCTAATTCCTTCATTTTAAAATTTTAAAAACGACGTACATGGATACCAAAGACATCCTCAAAATGTCGCTCGATGAAATCGTTTTCATGGGGCGCAATAAGCAATACGGAGGTTTTCTTTTGCGGCAGCTCTACGGAAGTCATATCAAAAAAGGTATTATTGGTGGTCTCATTTTGTTCGGTTTGATGGTAGCTTATCCAGCTATCTCGTCTTACATCTCCAAATTGACGGAGAAGACGGAAAAACTCGACATGACCGAAGTGGTTTTATCAGAACCACCGCCACTTGATAAGACTAAACCGCCGCCGCCACCGCCGCCGCCGCCACCACCACCACCACCCGTGAAGCCACAAATTAAGTTTGTGCCGCCCGTGGTAACGGAAAAGGAAGAACCTAAGAATCAAGAAGTGATTCCGCCAGAAATTCCTAAAAACGTGGAAATTGCGACGCAAACGGTGAAAGGTGACACGGCTGCTAAATACGTAGCAAAAGTGGAAGCACCGCCGCCACCACCACCACCTGTTGAAAAGGAAGTGGAAAAGCCGGTTGTAGAGCAGGTCTTTACCATCGTTGAGCAGCAACCAGAGTTTCCTGATGGACAAAGAGCGATGTTTACATGGCTTGGACAAAACATCAAGTACCCACCGATTGCGCGTGAAAATGGTATTGAAGGCACTGTTTACGTAGGTTTTGTCGTCAATACTGACGGTTCTATCGTTGACGTTAACGTCAAACGTGGTATCGGCGGCGGTTGCAACGAAGAAGCGGTACGGGTTGTTCAGCAAATGCCAAGGTGGAAAGCTGGTCGTCAACAAGGTCGCGCGGTTCGCGTGGCGTTTACGTTGCCGATTAAGTTTAAACTTGAGTAATCTTTTTTTGCTCAGTTATAAAAAGAGTCCCACGTCGTTTGACGTGGGACTTTTTATTTTAAGAAACACAGGTTCATCTAAGTAAATCATAAAATGAATTTATGATTTACTTGGATGAATTATAAAAATAGTGAAAAATAGTAAAAAAATAGGACCCCTCAGTATATTGCCACTTTTTAGCCACGGACTTACGAATTTAACGAATTTACGAATTTTTAACGCGTTGTTTGAATGCGTGAATCCGTTAAATCGGTAAATCCGTAGCTATTTATAGTTAAAAAATTTGTACGTAAAAATGACTAATAAAGACATTGCCCGCCGCTTTTCAGACCTCGCAGCCATCATGGAACTGCACAACGAAAACCCGTTTAAAATTCGTTCCTACGCGAACGCTTACATCACTTTGCGGAAATTGGATACGCCGCTTACGGATATGCCGCGCGCGGAAATGGACGCTATTAAAGGTGTGGGCAAGACAATTGGCGATAAAATTCAAGAATTGTTGCAAACGGGTGATATGCAAGCCTTTAGAAAATACGCCGACGAAACGCCCGTGGGCGTCGTGGATATGCTGTCGATAAAAGGTTTTGGTCCCAAAAAAATTCAAGCGGTTTGGAAGGAATTGGGCATTGAAACGGTCGGTGAATTGCTCTACGCCTGCAATGAAAATCGGTTGATTGAGTTGCACGGATTTGGGGCAAAGACGCAAGAAGAAGTGCGTAAAAATGCAGAATATTACTTGCGGTCGCGCCACAAAATCCACTGGGCAACGGCGGATGAGATGGCTGTTTCGGTTGAAAAATATTTGAAAGAAAAATTGCCAAGGGCGCGCATTGAACGCTCGGGCGAATTGCGCCGACTCATGCCAACGGTCGAACGACTTGATTTTTTGATTGCTAATACTGAGGGGTCCTCCATTTCGCAAATATTTGATAATGAGCATCTTACGCTGATTGATTCAAAAGAAAATTCTTTTTTGGCTAAAAATGACGAAGGTTTTGCCGTTCAGATTTTTACGTGCTTGCCCGACGAATTTGGTTCCAAACAGTTTAAATATTCAGGGAGTCGCCCGTTTTTGGACGCTTTTTTGAAAAATACTGAGGGGTCCGATTTTAAGAATATTGCGGATGAAAAACTGCTTTTTGAGAAAGCTAAACTGCCGTTTATTGCGCCCGAATTGCGTGAAAATGCCGCTGTTTTAGACCTTGCGGCTGCCGATAAATTGCCAAATCTCATAACGCTTGGTGACATCAAGGGCGTTATCCACACGCATACGACTTATTCAGACGGACTGCATTCGGTGGAGGAAATGGCGAAGGCGGCGCAACATTTGGGCTATCAATACATCGGTATTACGGACCATTCAAAAGCGGCTTTTTATGCCAATGGTTTGAAAGAAGACCGCATTTTTGCGCAATGGGAAGAAATTGATAGGCTCAACGGACAGTTTTTTAATTTCAAAATTCTGAAAGGCATCGAATGCGATATCCTCAACGATGGGTCGATGGATTACAACGAGGAGATACTGAAGGGCTTCGATTTTGTGATTGCGAGCGTGCATTCTAATTTGAAAATGAATGAAGAAAAAGCCACGGCGCGCATCGTCAAAGCCGTTGAAAATCAATATGTTACGATTCTTGGGCATCCAACTGGGCGCCTGCTTTTGAGCCGCGAAGGCTATCCTCTCGACCATGAAAAGGTGATTGACGCCTGTGCGGCAAACGGTGTGACGATTGAACTCAACGCGCATCCGTGGCGCCTCGATGTGGATTGGACGTGGATTCCGCGCGCCCGTGAGCGCGGCGTTTTGATTTCCGTCAATCCCGATGCGCATTCAACGTCTGGCATTAATGACATTCGATACGGCATTATGGCGGCGCGCAAAGGCGGTTTGGATGCGGCGGGTTGCTTGAACACGCGCTCGGTTGACGATTTTTTGTTGAAAAAATAATACAAAAAGACCCCTCAGTATAAAAGTCGATTTTGAATAAAAAAGCCGATTTGAGTTGTCTCAAATCGGCTTTTTTATCCCTGAAAATAGATTAAACTTTTATTTTTCGTTTAAAAACGGCATTGGCGGACATTCTAAATTCAGATAAAACGGGGTCGGCGGAACAGATTTCGTCGCCAATAAATATTTCGCTTTTTCGTCCGTGAAATACGTGAATTTCATTCAATTCTGGAAAAACGTGCCAAATAACGGGAATTTCCGAAGCTCGATAATCTTTCATTTTTCGGTGAACGCGGTTCATTTCGTCCGTGGTTGAGATGATTTCGATAATAAATTGAGGCTCCGCAGTCCCATCATCGGCAGCGGATTCAATTTGTTCGTCCGTATAGTATGCGACGTCGGGGCGGCGATGGTTTTTGCCAAAAAAAGTATCGCCTTCGGGAATTAGTGAGCCTGAAATTTTACCATTAAATTTCAATTGTCCAAAAAAATCAACTAAGTTTTGGATGATGTAAAACTGTTTTTTATTCATACTTCGGGGAGTTTTCTCGACGGCACCGTTCACCCATTCGTAGTTAAAATTGTCCTCGCGTTGGAGGTAATCAGCTTGGAAAGCCGCCCAACTGATGCGTTTGGGCAGCGATTTGTCGTTTGTTGCGACAGATTTTTTCTTTTCAATGGCAATCGTTGCAGTCATGTTATAATTGAATTTTTGACAAAAATACGGTATTTTGCCTTAAAACAAACACCCCCTCAGTATTTTAAAAAAAATAACTATTTTTGCAAATAAAAATAGATGATTCCAATGCCGAGTATTTGAAAAATAAGGATGTGTATTCACCATTAAATAATTAAGAAACCACTTATGAAAAGAACCCTTTTGCCCGCCGATAATTCGGAGAAAACGCCTACAATTAAATCGCAATTAATCGTTTATAATAGCTTGTTGAGCAACGAAAAAATATCAACAATTGGTGGTATTTTGATTGATAAAAACAAATTCAAGTATGGATTAGGCACTTGTCACGGACTGAAAAGAAAATTCGTCGAAAATCAACATGAATTTATTGACGACCGCGATGATGAAATCAAAATTAAACACGACGACTCCGTTTTTGGTAAAATTAAAGCGATTTTATTTACCGACGAATTGGATATTGCTTTGGTGCGCATTGATGGGCGCCGAAAAATGGAAAACGGCATTGTTGACAATTCATTTATCGGCAATCCAACAACAATTTATACCCCCTCAGTAAAAGACGAAAAAAATCTAAAAATTGTCATTTCAAGTGACATTCAGAATGATATTAATATTCAAGGTGTTGTTATTCAATCGAATACGCCTTGTATTATCAATTTTACGTTGGACGGAAAAGTGCAAAAAACAGTCAATAATCTGATTGAAATCAGCACTGATTTGGTCAACGGAAAAGCCTTAACCGTTGATGGTGATTCGGGTGTTTGGGTGCGCACGAAGGACAAAAATGAAGTCATTGGTATGGTCATTGGCGCTCAAAATGACAAAACTTACGTCATGAAAATGGACAACATTCTAAAGGCGTGTGAAACAGAATTAAAAATTAATTTATCCATTTTTATCAATGAAAATAATGAGAAAATCAACAACTGAAATGTGTTATCCACAATGGGTAATGGATGGTGCGCGATGGATAATAGGCAAGTATAAACGCTTGTTAACCAATGAGTTATCTGCATATGCCGAGCATAAAATACGCTGCATTTTTTTCCTAATTACCTTATTTATTTTATTGCCGCAAGTGGCTTTCGATGCTTTTAGCCAAAACAATTCTTTCATTTATTACACCAATGGTGCGAATAAAAAAGAGACCATAAAACCCGTCGATTTAAAAAATTTAAGCACCATCGTTGTTAAAAATAACAGCGGCGAAGCGGCTGATATTTTATTCGTTTTGAAAGGTGCAAAAGGTGAGAATCTTTGGGCAATTAACGACCTGATTTCGGTCAAAAAAGACTCGACGATTACGCTAAAAGTTCTTAAAGATTCGCTCAATAATTACTTGGCACTGAATAAAAATTTGTATTTAGATGAAGAAGTTTCGGGCGATAGAATTATGGAACATCGGGTTCTGAATGTGTCCACCGATAATGCCTATTTTGCCAAATTGTACCCTTTTCAAGATGCTTTGAAAATAGCCGAATTGCTCCGAAAAAAGCCTAAAAGTAAGCAAACGGACGCGCTTATACATTCGATTTTGAGCCATTATTGCGGCGTGGAATCCTTAGATACCAACGATTTACACACAGCGTATTCTAATAATGCGTTTATCGCCAATAATATTTTCCCTTACTATCTGTCGTTGCCAAAAGCGTTGGCACAAAGCCTTGATATAGCGAAAAATGAAGAGGTGTTATCGCGGTCAACGCTGCCTTCGGGACCCATTTCGAGCAGCAGTCTTGGCAGCTTAAATGCGACAGTTGTGGCGGACGCTTTTGCTAAAATAATTATTAAAAGATTTAAGCAAGATTTGAATGAAATTTTCTTTCAATCAATGCGTGAAGCGATGGCTAAGAATGTCGAATTGACAACACTTTTGCCACGTACTTACGATGGTTTAAGGGTGATGGATAAAGATATTTTTCAATTTAATCAATTCATTGAAGGCTTGCGCCAAAAGATGGAAGAGGATTTATCCAACATTTTTGCCAACACAAATGACTTGTTAGAAACCGATAAATACGCCGTCGTTTTCAAGGAAAATCCAACTTTACGCGCCTTTTTGACGACCGTCACGCAGTTTTCGGATGGTTTGATTCGCAAACAGGCCCCCTCAGTAGTCATCGGAAATATTTATTTTTCAGACGCTTACGACGCAACGGATGAAGGCCGAAACCTGAAAAGCTATTTGCAAATGTTGCAATTATTTTCAAAGGGTTTAGAATCCGATTCGGGCAATTGGGAAGAAGGTTTGGATAATTTGAATCAATTGTTCAGAAACGACGCAAAGGCTTGCCAAATTTGGTTGGGTTTGTTGCACCAAATGGCAGCCGACGAAGCGAACCAACCTTTTGCGCTTGAAAGTGGGCAAACCGTCCGTCAAGCCATCAATAAATTGCATGACAAACGCAATGGGTATTACGAAATGGAAACATACGTGAAAGGCATAACGCGGCGTGTCAATCAGATAAATATGTCGGTTCAAACGGTCAACAAAGCCAAAGAAAGTGAAAATAATACGTATTGGGATAAATTAATTGCTTTATATGATAACACGATTTCGTTCGTTAAATTCGTTCCAACGATTGCGGAAATATTTGATTACCAATATGTTACGCCGCAAAATTGGTTTAAAGGCATCCACATCGCCGAAACTTTGCCGCATATTTATACCGAAATGCAAAGCCGTCATTACAACGCGGCAATTCAACACATTGCGGGTTTAATTAAAGCGATTGATTTTAGAGATGTTTATACCGAAAACTACAAAAAGCCGATTAATTCAATGCCGATTTATGAGAAAAAATCAGCCAATTCTATCGTGAAAACCTACACTGATTTGCGTGGAAAATACATAAAAGACAGTGCAAATCAATTCATTTTAATTAAAAAACTGTACCTCGATAGCGCTTTAAAAACGCCCGTCAATACTGAGGGGCTTGATAAATTTGTCAAATATGCCTCCTTTGCGGCGTCTTTGGCGTTGGCAAAAACGAGTGACGAAGTGGCTAATTTGTTGGAATCGACGATGGTACCGCCCGGTAGTACACGCATGAAAGAATATGGTTATTTGTTGGGCATAAACAGCTATTTGGGACTTCAATACGTGGGAAAAGAACAAAATGGGACGCCCGTTTTGAGCATTTCGGCGCCAATCGGCTTTAATTACAGCGTCGGTATTCCGCGAAAACCACGCTATTTGATGAGCCGAAAAGAACGTTTTTGGGATTATATCGCGCCGCACAACGTACAAGCGATTTTTACGCTCGTTGATGTCGGGGCGATTGTCGGTTTGCGTTTCAAAGACGGTCAAAGCGAATTGCCCAAAATTACGTTGGAAAATATTTTTTCGCCTGGCGTGATTCTTCAATTTGGTCGGTTGTTCAATTTGCCCTTGAATATTGGCGTTGGTTATCAATCGCAACCCCGACTTTACGGCATTAATGGCGCAATGACGTCGTTTCAAAGCAGCTCTTTTAAGTGGAATTTGAACGTCAATTGGGACATTCCGTTGTGGAATTTTTGGTTCAAAGCATTTGATTCTAAAAATTAGGACCCCTCAGTATAAACGTCAAAAACGGCTATAAATCGTTGATTTATAGCCGTTTTTGACGTTTGCACTGCGGGGTCTTTCAATTAGTTAACAAATTTGACCACGTCAATCCTCGGTAAATTGTTGCTCAAACAGCGCCAAGAATCGCCTTCATTTTCGGATAAAAACACGTTGCCCGTTGTTGTGCCAAAGGTTAGAATGCCGTTTTTGTAATCAAAAGCGTGGCGAAAAACGATGTCGAAGCAATAATTTTGCGGCAAACCTTCGCGCAATTGTTGCCACGTTTGACCACCGTCGTCGGTTCGGCAAACGCACAAAGCGAGGTCATGCGGCACGCGCATTTCGTCGCTCAAAGCGGGAATGACCCACGCTCGATTCGGGTTTTTGGGGTCAACGGCGAGGGCAAAACCGTAGTTGGCAATCCCGTTTTTGTCCGTTACATTCATCCAGTTTTTTCCGCCATTTGTTGACCGAAAAATGCCGCAATGGTTTTGTTGCCACAACACAATTGCAGGGTCGGGTTCGGTGGCTTCAACGTCGGCGAGTCGCCGTTTGGAAATGTAGTAGCGGGAAAAATTGCGGTCGGGTTCGGTGGCTTCAACGTCGGCGAGGTTTGAAACCTCGCCGACGTTTTTTACTAAAAATACTGAGGGGGCCTTTTCGGAAGCCAAAAGTAGGTGCGGGTCGTGTCCAATTTCAGCATCAGGATTGGGCAGATAAGTGGCTTTCAAACCGACGTTTCGCGGCTGCCAAGTGGCGCCGTAATCCATGGATTCATAAACACCCGCGCAACTTATTGCAATGTATAAATGGTTGCTATCGCGTGGATTAACGACAATTGAGTGGATAAATGGTGCGTCTTTCCCCGCCCCAAACCACAAGTCACTTGCCACCCGTTGTTGCCAAAGCGACGTGACCAATTGCCATGAGTCGCCGTTGTTTTTTGAATGAAATAAGCCGCCCGGTTCGGTTCCCAACCACAGCTCATTTGGCTTGTCGGCGCCCGCTGATGTCATGCACCAAATCAATTTTAAAGTCGCTGGCTTGCCATTTTTCAGCGGCATATCGGTCGGATAACGCGGCGTTGCGACGGCTTGCCAGGTCTTTCCAGCGTCCGTTGAGCGGTGCAATTTTTGTCCCCAATGCCGATGCGGCACACCCGCCCACCACGTCTGCGAACGTTCGTCCACATAGACCATCGAGACGGGGAAACCCGTGAAATGCACGTCCGTGATGTGCCAATCGCTTGCTTTTTTTTCAAAGACAATTAAGCCTTTCGCGGTGCCAAGTAATAATTTCAAAGGATTTTAGATTTCAAAGGATTTCAAATTCCAAGGATTCCAAATTCCAAGGATTCCAGATTCCAAAGATTCCAGATTCCAAGGATTCCAGATTCCAAAGATTCCAGATTCCAAGGATTCCAAGTATTCCAAAGATTCCAGATTCCAAAGATTCCAGATTCCAAGGATTCCAGATTTCAAGGGTTCCAGATTCCAGATTCCAAGGATTCCAAGTATTCCAAGGATTCCAAATTTCAAGGATTCCAAATTTCAAGGATTCCAAATTCCAAGGATTCCAGATTCCAAAGATTCCAGATTCCAAGGATTCCAGATTCCAAATTTCAAGGGTTCCAGATTCCAAGGATTTCAAATTCCAAGGATTCCAAAGATTCCAAATTCCAAGCATTCCAGATTCCAAGGATTCCAGATTCTAAGGATTCCAGATTCCAAGGATTCCAGATTCCAAAGATTCCAGATTCCAAATTTCAAGGATTCCAAATTTCAAGGATTCCAGATTCCAAGTATTCTAAGTATTCTAAGTATTCCAAGTATTCCAGATTCCAAATTCCAAGGATTCCAAATTCCAAGGAATCCTTGAAATTTGGAATCCTTGGAATGTCTTACCCGCCCGAAAGCGCTTGAAAAATCAAGATTTCGGCTTTTTCAGGCACTTTATCGGTCAATGTTTCACGGTCGTTAATCATTATGTCGCCTATAAAAACGTTGATGTGTTGCCGCAAAGCACCGTGTTCATCGACCAAAAAATCGGATAAATGTGGATAATGTTGATTCAATTCCGTCAATACGTCGTGAATTGTCGAAGCATTGATTTGAACGGGTTTCAAATCGGGATAAAACCGTTTTAATGCGGACGTGAAATTAATTGTTGCCATTTCTTATTGTTTATTTTCATTAACCATTAACCATTCTTGAAGGGCGCGCCACGATAAAGTTGCGCAAGTCATCCGCTCGGGGAATTGCTGAACGGCTTTAAAAGCGTTGATGTTTTCGTCAAAAAAAGTCCCCTCAGTATAAACGTCATTTTTAGTATTTAAAACAAAAAAATACGTATCTATTTGATTTAAAACAAGTTCTATCGTTTGTCCTTGAATATTTGACAACAAAACGGACGTCGCTGCTTTAGAAATTGCGCAGCCGTAGCCGTGAAAAGTGGCTTTAATTATCGTGTCGTTTTCAATATCTAAGAACAACTTAAACTTGTCGCCACACAGCGGATTATACGCCTCAATGACGTGTTGTGCGGTCGGATTTTTCTCAAAATACTGAGGGGTCCCGTTGTGTTCCAAAATCACGCCTTTGTAGAGTTCAGCTAATTTATCCACTTTTTTTAATGGTCAATGGTGAATGATTGATGGTTAATTTTTTGGTACTTTCGTAAATTTAGTGGGTGTGGTTTTGTCGCTTTTTGTCATTCAGCAGGAATCTCGTTGTTGCGTAAGTAAAATAAAGGACGACAAGATTCCTACTGAATGACAAAAAGCGGCTTGCCACGAAATTTAGGAAAGTACCAATTTTTTAGACATTAGAATGATTAAAAAAACGAGTTATAAAGTTGTAAAAACTTCATAACTCGTTGATAGCTAATTCTAAGATGATTTTTATATTGCAAAATGATTATACATTTTGGTCTTATTTCTTCATCAACAAAAAAGTTTCTTTCCCGAAAAGAATAAGTATTGTTCTTTCTCTTTCCGTATTCTTACGTGAACAAAAGTAGGTCTTTCTGATGGAATCGCCTAAAATTTACACGCCTATTTGTTTTGCCCAAAAATGACGGGAACCGTTGCACCGTGCTTACATTTGCCACCGTATTTTAGGCGTTACGCAATACGTTAAAATATGTATTTTTATGTATTTTTATGTATTTTTATGTAAAAAATCAACTTTATACTGAGGGGTCCTATTTTGGGATGTGCGCAGTAAAATCATTGAAAAAATGAATTTGAAAAATAGCATTGACAAGCACGCGCTTCTTTTCTTTTTGCTGATTCCGCTCGTAAGCACAGTCTTGCATTGGCGCATTTTTACGACCGATTTGATGGGCGTTCACTTGTGGCGACAATCACAAACGGCAATCAATATTCAGAATTTTTACCGCCACGATTTTAACATCATGAATCCGCGCAACAACAGTTTCAACGGCGGCCGCGATAACATCATGCGTTTTGAATTTCCCATCATGCAATGGCTTGTGGCGGCGGCGCACAAAATTTTTGGTGAATCTATTGCGATTACGCGCATTTCTATGTTTTTTTTAGGCATTTTAGGCGTTTTGGGCGTGTATTTTCTGCTAAAATGGTTGTGGAACGATAAAATAGTGGCGTTGTTGGGTGCGTGGGCGTTCAATTTTTCGCCCGTTTTTTACTATTATACGATGAATCCGCTGCCCGACGTTTTTGCGCTTTGCAGCACAATTTGGGCAATGGCTTTCTTTTTTCGCTATCTAAAAACAGCGCAATACAGCGCGATTTTACTATCGGCTTTATTTTTGGCGATAGCCACACTCGCGAAATTGCCTTACATTATTTTTGGCTCAATGGTCGGTATTTACGTACTTCAACAATTAGTTAAAAAAGGGTTTGGCGCCTTAAAAAACGTGTTATCAATTAGTAGTACATTTATTTTATTACTTATACCAGCATTTTTTTGGTATAAATGGGTGATTCCAACTTGGGGAAACAACGGCGTTTTGAAAGGTGTTTTTGACAATCAAGTACCCCTCAGTAAAACGCTCGCAATTTTCCGTTTTCACGCATTTGAGTTGTTGCCAAAGCTGTTGTTGAACTACGCGGCGGTGCTGTTTTTCTTTATCGGACTGTTCTTTATGCTCAAAAATAAGACGTACAAGCAGTCGAAGTGGGCAATATTAGCGGCTTCGGGTTTGTCCGTTCTTGTTTATTTTCTCTTTGAATTCAACATGATTGACGTGATTCACGACTATTATATGTTGCCTTTTTTGCCGCCTTTGTTCGTTATTGTTGCTTACGGTATCAAACAATTTTGGCGAATAAACGACGTAACGCGTTCAATTACAATGGTTTTACTGTTGTCTCTACCATTTTTTGCTTTTCGAGCCGTTGACAATTATTGGTCAATTGAAAAATCAGGCTTAAATGTAGATTTAATGAAAAATAAAGACGCATTGAGAAAAGCAGTACCGAGTGACGCCATTTGTATTATGCTTAGTAGTGATGTGTCAACGCACGCTTTTTCGTACCAAATCGACAAACAAGGGCATATTTTTATTGAGGGTAATTTGCCGCCCGACTGGATAGAAGATATGATTAGAAGATTCGGCGTGCGTTATATGTATTCGGAGGATAAAAAAATGAACGAAAATCCTGTCATACAGCCGTTCATTGACTCTCTGATTATGGAATGCGGTTCTGTAAAAGTGTTCAAGTTGAAGGATTTGAAGTAAGGTTGAAGAGTCCAATATTTATAAATTCAAAAAATAAGACCCCTCAGTATTTTGCATAAAAAAAAGAGACTGCCTTTGACAAGCAGCCTCTTTTTTTATGCGTTGACAATCAACGACTTACGCAAACAAACGGAACAACAAATAGAAGCCGCCCGAGAGTAAAATCGTTGCGGGCAATGTCAAAACCCACGCTAAGGCGATGCTCGTGATGGTGCCTTTTTGCAAATTTTTCACGCCTTTTGACGCCACCATCGAACCCGCAACACCCGACGAAAGGACGTGGGTTGTCGAAACGGGCAAGCCGTAATAGGTGGACATTCCGATGGTCATTGCGGCAATAATTTCGGCCGTTGCGCCTTCCGCGTAGGTCATGTGGCGCTTGCCGATTTTCTCGCCAATCGTCACCACAATGCGTTTCCAACCAATCATCGTTCCCATGCCGAGGGCGACCGAAATCATCATAATTGCCCAAAAAGGCACGTATTGCGTGTAGCCTGTGAGGGTTTTTATCTCTTTTTTGATGGCTTTGCGTGCGTCTTCGCTCTTAATAACGTTGGGTTCGTCGAGGAATTTCTTCATGTCTTTGTCCAACAAATTAATCCGTTTGCGGATGGCCAAACGCGATTTTATGTCGGTTGCCGCCGCAATATCGGCTTTCAGCAAGTCAATTGTTTTGACCGCTTGCCCCAATTCTTTGGGAGCGAGCGAGTTGCCTACTTCGTCAATCGGCAAATTTTGTTGGATGGTCGTCAAGGATTGCTCTACTTTTATCGGGTCAAAATTTGGCGACAAAGAGTATTGAAACGGCATAAAAGTCATCAAAGCAATCATCAACAAACCGATGCCTTTTTGACCGTCGTTTTGTCCGTGGAAAAAACTCACCAAGGAACACGTTGTAATCAAAATCACGCGAATCCACATCGGCGGACGCTCATCGGCGGGTGTTTCTTTGAATAATTTCTTTTGTTCATCCGTCTTGTTGAGCGAAGCGCGCAAAATGAACATCAAAACAATCGCCATCGAGAAGCCAAAAAGCGGCGAAACGAGCAACGATAGCCCAATATCCTGCGCTTTTTTCCAGTCAACGCCTGCTTGAGTGACGTTTTCGGGCAAAGTTGAGAACACCAAACCGACGCCCAAAAGCGACCCAATTAAGGTGTGCGAACTCGAACACGGAATGCCGTAATACCACGTTCCGAGGTTCCAAACAATCGCACCGCACAAAACGGCGAGAATCATCGCCGCCGCCGAGCCTGCGGATTGCAGCATGATGGATTCGACGGGCAGCAAGTTGGCGATGCCCATGGCGACTTTAAAACCGATGAAAGAAGACGTGAAAACACCGAGAAAATTGAGAAAACCCGACCAAACGACGGCGTGCATGGGTTTCAAGGTTTTGGTGTAAATGACGGTGGCAACGGCGTTTGCGGTGTCGTGAAAACCGTTGACAAACTCGAAGAAAAAGACCATAATCAAGCATAAGAAAAATGCAATATACAGTCCTGTGGAAAGTGCGGAGACTTCTAATCCAAACATAGGATTTTCGTTTTTTAAATTGTTTTAAAATTAAGTTACATATCGTTTTTGAACGCACGAAGATTCAAAAAGGCGGGACGATTTGCCCAATTTATAACATTAAGTTAATGTTAAGTCTCATTTTTTAAAAAAAAAAGTAGGACATTTACACGTGAAAGCATTTCAGATTTAACAATTTCTAAAAAATTGTCAAATCTCGCAACAGACAGCAACAGCTCATTATTTCTTACAAATCGCCGCTAATTGCGCTTCATTTCCCGTAAAAACGTTCAAATCGATGCGTTCGCTGATGCCGTTGCAGCGCCCGCCGTCGCTGAACTGCCAAAACCACCAGCGCTTTTTGTCGGGCAAATTGACGCCGCGCAGGTTGTCGTAGCTCGCAATCCAAATCGGATAGTCGGGAAAATTGCCGTTGATGTACCGTTTGTAATAATCGAGATTGGTGTAAATCATCGGACGGACGCCCGTTGCGCTTTCGACGGCGCGAAGCCACGTTTCGATACCCCTCAGTATGTCGGACTTTTGGAGGTTGCGGTCGTTGCTTTTTTTGTCGTCTTCGATGTCCAAAACGGGCGGCAAATCACCGCTTTCGAGTTGGACATTTTTTAAGAAAAAATTGGCTTGTTGCGTTGCATCGTCCGTAAAAGTGAAGAAATGATAGGCGCCGCGCCGCATATTAGCGGCTTTGGTAGCGCGCCAATTTCTGGCAAATTGGTAGTCAATGAGCGACAATCCACGCGTTGCGCGCATGTAAGCAAACCGAACGCGCTGCCCATTGTCGTTCATTTTTTTGACATCTGCCCAATCAATTTCGCAGCTGTAATGGCTCACATCAATGCCATGAACGGCGTAACCCGCAGGAATCGGCGCGTCAAAGGAGCGCCACGCTCGGCGTCGTGG
This sequence comes from Saprospiraceae bacterium, assembly GCA_043764555.1. Taxonomy (GTDB): domain Bacteria; phylum Bacteroidota; class Bacteroidia; order Chitinophagales; family Saprospiraceae; genus JAAFJT01. The sequence goes on along the minus strand of JAYUKJ010000851.1, from coordinate 14,917 downwards.
CTCGGCACATTGCGAGCGGTTGTACCAGAACGCGGCGATGTTGTTTTCGTACCAAAAAAAAGCGGGAATTGCCAATAAGAGGACAATCCACGTGAGGATTTGTAGGGTAGTTGGACGGGTGTTTTGCTGCGTCATAGCGTGCGTTGTTTGTTGAATTTTTAGCTAATTTTCATGGAAAAATAAGAAAAGCCGACTAAACAAGCGCGTTTTAGTCAGCTTTTGACGTTTTTTTACTCAAATACTGAGGGGTATGATTAAGCCGCTTTTTGAAGATATTGCGCCATTTTAATATCTAATTGCGTCAGAAAGTATTGCTTTTCGGCCGCCGTTCGGTCATGGCTCCGAAGCCACGAGACGAGTTTTTGACGGTTGTCTTTAGTAAAGGCAAATAGCTCATCAGTCGGCAAACTGAGCATAAAATCTTTGAGAAAAATGCGGGCTTCTGCGGTGTCCTCAATTTGAGAGTAGATTGCCCAAAAGGCGTTCCACGTCAGTTTGCTATTCATGTTTTAAAATTAATTAATATTTGCTTTTGCAAGGATAAAATTAATACGTTTTAAAACATGAAGGCTATTTTAGAGGCATTTTTTTGAAAAAAAAAACGATAAAAACGCTTCCATACTGAGGGGGGGCTATTCTTTCAATAATTGCAAAATTTTATCTTCCAATGAATAATTATCGGGTTTTTTAGGCGTGTCCATGACCTTTTCATTGACGTTTGATTTCACATTATTAAGCGTTTCTTGCGTAACAAAGAAGCGCATTCGACCATATTTATCGACAAAAACCAAATAAGGTGGCGTCAATCGAATGGGCATAAATTCTATCGCAAATCTGTACGCATTTTCGATTAAAGGAAAATTAATGGGCATTTTTTCTAAAACTTTTTTCTCCGAATCGCCCAAAGTTAGGTCGGTGAAAGACAGAATTTCGACGCCATCTTTTCGATATTTTTCGGCTATTTCGTTCAACTTCGGGATTTCATTTTGGAAAGAATAATCCTAAAAGTTCCAAAAATGGAGAATCAAAACCCGCCCAAGGTATTGCGACGGACGGTGCATCAAACCCGCCGTATCGCGTGCTTCAAAGTTTGGAACGGGCATTCCGTCGGCTTTTTTGAGAAAACTATCGCGCTTTTGGACGTATTCACGTCGAATTTTTTCAAATTGAATCTCTAACGCATAAGGAATCAAACCACGTTGAAATGAATCTTTTTCCACTTGCGTTAAGGTCGAATCATAACCTTTCGGAAGCATAAAACGTGGTTGCTGCGCGCTTGTGTTTTCCGCAAAAAATAAGCTAAAAAGTAAGATTGAGTATTTCATTGTCAATGATTTATGAAAAGAGGGACCCCTCAGTATAAAGTGTAAAAAAAAGGCTTTTCGAGTCGTATTTGGTAGCTTTTTTTTGTTTTATACTGAGGGGTCTTTCTTTTTGCTAATTTAAGCATTTCAAAGAATTATTAACCTTTTAAATGCTAACTTTAGTATGTGGCGCACGTTAAACGCTGTCATTAGCTTTGCGCTAATTATAGTATGTCAAAAAAAACAAAAATATTAACCGCCTTTGGCGAGATAGTCCGCGAAAAAAGAAAAGAGCGCGGCTTATCACAAGAAGACCTTGCCCACAAAGCAGACCTTCATCGGACTTATATTGGCATGATTGAACGGGCAGAAAAGAATATTACGCTTGAAAATATCAATAAAATTGCCAAAGCATTGGAGACATCAATTTCTGAACTTTTTAAAAATTACGTTGAATAAATGCAATTAGAATTATTACAAAATATGCTTGTTGAACAAAATATTTTTGTTCACAGTTTATCAGAGCATAGCAAGGCTTCCGAGGTTTATGTAGAGGTTACTTTCAGACAAGATGATGGCTTTGAGTGGCGTGGATTAATGCCCTATTTTTACAGAAGAACGGGTTTGTTTGTCGAGACAGAAGAAGAATTAGTGAGCTATTTGATTTCCATAAAATCTTTATTTGTACCATCAACTATCGATGCATGGATTCGGGATGAAATAGCGCTTTGGAACGTGGAATTCACGACAAAAACTGTTACAAAACCTTTTTTCGACACGCTCTCAACGTTGGAATGGACAAGCAATTTCCCCCCAAATGATAACCCATAACGAAGAATTCAGGATATAAAAGAGATGGGCTACACTATTTCTACACGAAGAAATGGTCGTAAAACTGAGCGATTATTAGTACCGATTCCGAGAGGTTTTCAAACGGGTTACGAGACACTTAGTAAACATTTTATTGCCAAATCAATCAAGGTTTTGAAGGCTTTAAATGTTTACGAATTAGGTAGTGCAAATCGGGGTGGGCTACTTCCCGACCACAAGTTTCCTGAGATTCGTTGGGATGCAGAAACGCGAGCTGAAAACCCCGACAATATGGCGAATGAAGAAATTAAAAGTAAGTTTCAACTAATTGATAATCAACGTAATCAGCAGAAAAGAGAGGTCTGTCGCAAGTGTTTTCAAACAGGTCAGCGCGGCACTTTATTTGGGGTTAAATTCTTTTATGAAGGTGATGAACATTGGGATGAAAATTTACCAAAAGTTGGAAAAGCAGCTGAACAAGGCTGCATTGGTTGTGGTTGGTATGACATTGAAAAATGGAGAGAAGAATTGAATAAACTTATTGCAAAATAAGTTTATTCAACTCTGATTTAATCGCTAACGCAATATGCTTCGCCATGAGTGAAGGCACTGCATTTCCAATTTGCCAATAAGCTCGTTTGAATGTTCCTGTAAAGATGAAATCATCGGGAAATGTTTGCAAACGAGCCATTTCTCGCGCAGAAATGACGCGATTTAGCTCATAATGAATATGGCAACCTCCGTGATTTTCTTTGCACGTCATGGACGGAACATTAGGATATTGGCGTTTAAAAGCATCTCTAAACGTCTCATAAAGCGAACCACCAAAGGGTACTTCTGCAATTCGCGCTTCAAATTCTTCGGAATGTTTTGTCCATTCATGATTGGCTAAACCAAAACGAGGGACAGTTTTTAGGTCATCAATGGCACTTTTCATTGATTTATAAGTCTTTTTGTCAAAAATCTCTTTTGGATAAGGATTTTTCAAGCCTAATCTGTTGGCGATAAAAATTGCGCGTGTTCTTAATTGAGGAACGCCAAAAGTAGCCGCTTCTAAAATGCGAACCGACATATCAGGATAACCAATTTCAGCAAATTGATTGATGATTTCTTGATATACTTTGCCTTGTTCCATTGTTAGAATCCCTGGCACATTTTCTAAAACGACGTAATCAGGCATCGTGTGTTTCACAATGCGAATGTACTCTTTGAATAATTGATTGCGTGGGTCATTCGGATTTCTAAGTCCCGCAACAGAAAAACCTTGGCACGGTGGTCCACCGAAAATTACATCTACTTTCCTGCTATTCAATGCTTTATCTAACATTTCTTCTGAAAGATCCTCAATTGGCATTTCAAAATGAACACTTTCGGGAAAATTTTTACGAATCGTATTTGATGCATCGCTATCAATTTCTACGCTTGCAATTTTGTTAAAACCTGCACTTCTTACGCCAACTGAAATGCCGCCCGCACCTGAAAATAGGTCAATAAAATTTAGAGGAGTACCTGAGGCAGACACATTCATCGTATCAACTTCAAACCAATTGCCGTTGTAGATTTTATCGTTATTCAAATTCATTTTTAGATTTGAATAACGGCTAATGGCGTCTTTTGTACCACTGCGGTGTTTCGCCATTGCTACGGGTTTTGCTGTTTTTCCAACAATTATTTCTTCTTTAAATAATAATGCCTGCATGATTTCTGCTAATTTTAGTATGCAAAAGTAATAGTAAATTATTGCTTTACAAAACTTTTTATTGGAAAAGAATCATTTTTTTACGAAAAAGTGCTTTTATACTGAGGGGTCTCCTTTTTCAGAATTTCCCAAAACTACCCATCAAAAACTTAAAAAGCCGACTAAACACTCACGTTTTAGTCGGCTTTTTAAATGTTTCAAGACCAGTTGGAATTTGGAATCTGAAATATGGAATCAATTTTATCCTTGTTCCAAATTAAGTTCGCGCTCGATTTCATCCATGAAAACGTATTCGATGCTTTCGTCGAGGGTTGGAATGACGGTAAAAACGCCATCGAGTTTTGAGATTTCGATGAGTTTTTTGACGTTCGTGTGGTTCATATTTGTCAACATAAACGTGCCGTCCGATTTCCACAACCGATTGGCAAAAAGCATGGCGCTCAAGCCTGATGAGTCCACATATTTGACGTCTGTGAGGTCTAAAATGAGGTTGTTGACGCCTTCATCCTTCTGAAAAGCGAATTGAGATTTTAGAGTTGGCGCGATGAGAGAGTTTAAATTTTCCTCATGGAGCGTGAAAACGGAGTATTTATCCTGCTTATCAACTGAATATTTCATGAAAATAGGTTTTACGATTTTGTAGTGAATGATGCTTTTAGAAGATTACCTTTGAATCTTTCGCAGTCTTTGTGAGGCGAAGTTATAGCATTGAATACTATTTGGCGGCATTATTTAGTTAAAATTTTACAGAACTCACAATGTTGAAAAAAAAAGGGTGTTAGAATTTGCTTAGATTTTATTTTTCCGTAGATTTGACTGTCGCTAAAAAGAGGGTGACGCCGCTTTTTCCGCGAAGCGAAAACAGTGAATCGGCTACGTTTAATATGTCTATTTTAATCGCGTCTCGGCTACCTTTTTTCAAAATTAGGACTCCCTCAGTATAAAACCCATTTTTGCGTCTTTTTTTGCAATTTTACCAATTTTGTCAGTCGAAATCAAGCTAAGACTGCCATTATTTCCGATATAGACCAGAAAATTAAAATAAAATTCAAGTGGCATCATTTTTTCCCAATATGCTTGTCAAATAAAAAAAAATAGTAATTTCGCACGACAAACACAGCCCGTAAAATTATTTCTTACGGGTGTTACAAATACATCATTACTTTGCATTCATTATACGTCTATACAATTTGGAATGAGGGCGTTCGTCATTTATTCGAGAAATACATTTCCCGACTATATTTTAGAAACCAAACAGCGAAAATTTTGTTACAGAAAGCAGTTTTAAAACACACATTTGCAAGATGAATAATAAAAAATTCTCACCGCGTGTCAAGCAGATTCTCGCCAATTCAAGGAATGAGGCCGTTAGATTGGGACACGATTACATTGGTGCCGAGCATTTGTTGCTGGGGTTGGTCATGGACAAAGACAGTTTGCCCGTTCGCGTTTTAAGCTCGCTTGATATTGACATTATCGAACTCAAAAACGTCGTTGAACAAAATATTCAACGGTACAGTGGCCCAAGTTCGCACCTCAGCGTGGCGAACATCAACTTGAACAGCCAAGCCGAAAAAATATTGAAATTCACGGTTTTGGAAGCCCGCGACGCTAAAAACGACGAGGCACAACCCGAACATTTGATGCTTTCTATTTTAAAACAAAAAGAAAATATGGCAACGCGCATTTTGGGACAATTCTACATTGACTACGATACGTTCCGTCAAGAGTCAGAATTCGTCCGTCAAGAAAACGAATACGTCGGACCGCAAGTTGTTAGTCAAGCAGCTTCAGCGGGTGAAAACGACGAATATGATGATGCAGATGGTCAAAATTACCGCAAAGGCAACGTGAAAAGTCGCACGCCTGTGTTGGATAATTTTGGTCGCGACGTCACTAAAATTGCCGAAGAAGGCAAACTCGACCCAATCATTGGTCGCGAAGTTGAGATTGAGCGCGTGAGCCAAATTCTCAGCCGCCGCAAGAAAAACAACCCAATTTTGATTGGCGAACCCGGTGTGGGTAAGACAGCAATTGTGGAAGGTTTGGCACTGCGGATTATGCAAAAACGGGTGAGCCGCACTTTGTTTAATAAACGTGTGGTGATGCTCGATTTGGCTGCCTTGGTGGCGGGAACAAAATACCGTGGACAATTTGAGGAGCGCATGAAAGCAATCATGAACGAACTCGAGAAAAGCCGCGACGTGATTTTGTTCATCGACGAGATTCACACGATGGTGGGTGCAGGCGGTGCAACGGGTTCGCTCGATGCGTCGAATATCTTGAAACCTGCTCTTGCACGTGGCGAACTGCAATGCATTGGCGCTTCTACGCTTGACGAATATCGCCAATATATTGAGAAAGACGGCGCACTCGACCGTCGTTTCCAAAAAGTAATGGTTGAACCGCCAAGTATTGAAGATACGATTCATATTTTGCAGAATATCAGCAACAAATACGAAGATTTCCACAATGTTCAATACACCGCAGAAGCGATTAAAGCGTGCGTGACCTTGTCGGACCGCTATATTACTGACCGTTTTTTGCCAGATAAAGCGATTGACGTTCTCGATGAAGTTGGTGCGCGGGTTCACTTGAAAAATATTCACGTGCCGCGTCATATCGAAGAACTCGAGAAGCGGATTGAAGACTTGAAAGACGATAAAAACGGTGCTGTCAAGAATCAGCAGTACGAAAAAGCGGCTGATTTGCGGGACATGGAAACCAAGTTGAGTCGTCAATTGGAACAAGAAAAAGTGCAGTGGGACGAAGAGGCAAAAACGCGGCGTTATCCCGTAACGGAAGACGATATTGCGGAAGTTGTGATGATGATGACGGGTATTCCTGTCCGAAAAGTGAGCGACAACGAGAACCAAAAACTCATGCGCATGGGTGAAGATTTGTCGGGTGTTGTGGTCGGACAAGAAGACGCGGTTAAGAAAATTACGAAAGCCATTCAGCGCAATCGCGTGGGTTTGAAAGACCCGACAAAACCCGTTGGTTCGTTCATTTTCTTAGGTCCGACGGGCGTAGGAAAGACCGAATTGGCAAAGGCTTTGGCGCGTTACTTATTTGATACCGAAGACGCTTTGATTCGCATTGATATGTCAGAATACATGGAGAAATTCAGTGTTTCGCGCTTGATTGGTGCGCCTCCGGGCTATGTTGGCTACGAAGAAGGTGGACAATTGACGGAAAAAGTCCGTCGCAAGCCGTATTCAGTCGTTTTGTTGGACGAAATCGAAAAAGCGCATCCTGATGTTTACAATATCTTGTTGCAAGTTTTGGATGATGGACAATTGACGGACGGTTTGGGTCGTCGCGTGGATTTCAAAAACACGTTGATTATTATGACGTCGAATATTGGCGCACGCCAATTGAAAGACTTCGGACAAGGCGTTGGTTTTGCGACAAAAGCGCGTACAGAATCGGTGGAAGATTCGTCTAAATCGGTGATTCAGAACGCTTTACGCAAGACATTTTCACCCGAATTCTTGAACCGTATTGACGATGTTGTTGTCTTTAATTCGTTGGGCAAAGACGAAATTTTCAAGATTATCGACCTTTCATTGCGCGGCGTTATCAAGCGTTTGGGAACTATGGGTTTCCAATTGAACTTGTCGGCAGAAGCAAAAGATTTCTTGTCAGAAAAAGGCTACGACCCACAATTTGGGGCGCGTCCTTTGAATCGGGCAATCCAGAAATACATCGAAGACCCGCTTGCTGAATTCATTTTGGGCGAACAACCAGCGGAAGGAACGCATTTTGAAGCCGTGATGAACGACGAAAAAGACGGACTGAAAATTGTGCGTTTTGTCAGTGAATTGGTCGAGGAAGCGGAGGTTTCGGTTTCTTAAATGATTCGTTTTGGGGTGAATAGGGACCCCCTCAGTATAAAGTATAAAAAATGCCGTTTTTCGCTCTAATCAAGCAAAAAACGGCTTTTTTTATGGTTTATACTGAGGGGTCCCTTTTTTACAATATAAATCGTTTAATGTCTTAAAACCATTAAAACACGTGTGTTATGACATTAAGGTGACTGAAAAATTATGAATAAACATTATGCTGTCAAATCTATGCGTACATTTGCGCCGTCATGAAAAAAATACTGTTCTATATCTCCATTGCGTTGGCAATATTGCTTCCTAATTACTTTTCCACCCAAGGTGCGACATCGGAATTTGGATTTCACACAACGCAACACAACGACTGCTCTGTTACACAACAGCGTAGTGAAAACCCCGTTTTTGACGTTTGTATCGAAGATTTTTTCGATGATGATGATTCAAATGAATCTGAAAGAAAAAAGACTTCATCGACACCGCTTTCCCTCAATAACACTTCCCTTTTAGCACACAACGATTCTGAAAACTTCCTAAGAACAGTTCTAACAGCGCATCTGTTCTTCCCGCGCAAGACTGCTCTCTTTATTTTCTTCTGCGTATTTAGGCTATAAATTTAGTCCACATCGCCACCTCGGTAGCCACGAACTTGCTTCGTTGGCACAAAATCGCCATTTCTAAAAAGTTTAAATGCCTACGGAGCAAGCGCCGTGGCTACCGTTTTATGCGTAATGAAAAACGTTTCGAGACTACTTTTTAGGACTTTCCCGAAAAAGAATCGGGATGCCAAGAGCGTTATATACAGAGGGGTCTTTTTTTCCTATAATTCATTGATTTTCAATTTATTAACCTTTACGAAATGTATGTTTCGGAACGGAATAATTAGATAATTTAATCTATCTCACATCATTTTTTAGCGAGAGAAGAACTATTGCCTTCTCAAAATTTTTAAAAAAAATATGAAAAATTTATTGCTATTGATTAGCCTATTTGCAACGGTCGCTTTTTCCGCTTGCAACCACAAGAAAGAAGAAAAAAAAGAGGAAGCCGCCAAGTTACCCGTGACGACGCCTATCCTCATGGACACGACTTTGACGAAGGATTACATCGCCGAAATCCAATCGTTTCAGAACATTGAAGTGCGGGCGCGGGTGAAAGGATATTTGGAAGCCATCAAGGTGGACGAAGGACAACGCATTGAAGCGGGGCAAATGATGTTCACGATTCGGTCGCGTGAATACGAGGCGGAATTAGCCAAATGTCAAGCAAAAGTCAACACAATGGAGCTTGAAATGCAAAATGTGCGGACGTTGGCGGAGAAAAACATTGTCTCGCAAACTGAACTCGCTTTGTCGGTTGCCAAACTCAATGAAGCGAAAGCCGAGCAAGGTATCGCCGAAGCCGAGTTGACGTTTACGAAGATAGCCGCCCCGTTCGGTGGCGTGGTGGATAGGCTAAAATTCAAGGTTGGTAGCCTCATTGACGAAGGCACTTTGTTAACATCGTTGTCGAATAACCGCGACGTTTATGCCTATTTCAACGTATCCGAAAGGGAGTATTTGGATTTTAAAGCGAAAGGAAAAGATAAGGAAAAGACGACGATTTCACTCTTGCTTGCCAACGGACAGCCGCATAAATACAAAGGCGTGATTGAAACAATCGAAGGTGAATTTGACAAAAACACGGGCAGTATTGCCTTCCGTGCGAAGTTTCCGAACCCCGATTTGCTGTTGAAACACGGCGAAACGGGAAAGGTGCAGTTGCCCGTTGTGTTGAACAATGCCCTCGTAATTCCGCAAAAAGCGACGTATGAATTGCAAGACAAGGTGTTTGTTTTTGTGGTGGATAAAGACAATGTGGTGAAATCGAGAAATATTATCATCAAACAGAAATTGTCCAATTTGTATGTCATCGAATCGGGTTTGTCCATCAATGATAGAATTCTTTTAGAAGGTATTCAATCTGTAAAAGAAGACCAAAAAATTGACATTGAATTGCTGCCTGCAAAGGAAGTGATTGAGGGTTTGCAATTGATTAAACAATAAGAGATGGAAACGTAGAATGACCTTTAGGTCGTTCAGGAAGTAAATTATGCTTATCTGTTGCACATTCCGCGACTTGAAGGTCGCGTTACGAAAAAAAACGGCTTTATACTGAGGGGTCCTCTTTTGTCTTTCTGCGAATGAATGCGCAGTTACGAGTGCGAATAAATGCGCAGTTACGAGTGCAAATGAATTTGCAAATACATTTAAAGAAAAAAATCATGTTCAATAAATTTATATCAAGACCGATTTTGTCCATTGTTATCGCGCTTATTATTGCTTTGCTCGGCGCTTTATCCTTGACAAAATTGCCAATTACGCAGTTTCCGTCGGTGTCTCCACCTAAAGTAAATATCAGTGCAGAGTACCCCGGGGCGAACGGCGAATTGATGATTAAAGCGGTGGTAATTCCCTTGGAACGCGCGATTAACGGCGTTCCAGGCATCAAATACGTTGCATCCGATGCGGGTAATGACGGCACGGCGACGATTCAATGCGTGTTCAATTTGGGCGTTGACCCGAACATCGCTGCGGTAAATGTTCAGAATCGCGTTGCCGCCGTGATTAACAAATTGCCGCCGATTGTGGTGCGCGAAGGTGTGAAAATCACCCGCGAAGAATCCAATATGTTGATGTACGTCAATCTGTACAGCACCGACCCCAACATGGACGTGAAATTCATGTACAATTTTGCCGACATTAACTTGTTGTCCGAATTGAAACAAGTGAACGGCGTGGGCGTTGCGGACATTTTGGGCGACCGCGAATACGCGATGCGGATTTGGTTGAAACCCGACCGAATGTTGGCGTATAAAATTTCGGCGGATGAAGTCATGAAAGCCCTCGGCGAGCAAAGTATCGAAGCATCCCCGGGCAGAACGGGCGAAAGTTCGGGCATGAAATCGGAAGCGTTTGAATACGTTTTGAAATACGCAGGCAGATACACGACCAAAGAAGGCTACGAAAACATCATTTTGCGCTCAACGCCCGACGGACAGATTCTGCGCTTGAAGGACGTTGCGGACGCTGAATTTGGCAGCACTTTCTACGACCTTTATTCAAAATTGAACGGCAAACCGTCGGCGGCGATAACGATTAAGCAATCTTACGGCAGTAATGCGAGCGAGGTTATCAAGGATTTGAAAGCGAAATTGGAGGAAATTAAAGCCGAATCCTTCCCGAAAGGCATGGATTATGAAATCAGTTACGACGTATCGAAGTTTTTGGATGCGTCCATTGAAAAGGTCGTTCACACCTTGGTCGAAGCCTTTATATTGGTATCGCTTGTGGTGTTTTTGTTCTTGGGCGACTTTCGTTCGACCTTGATTCCAGCGCTTGTTGTTCCCGTTTCGTTGATTGGAACGTTCTTCTTCATGAGTTTTTTTGGCATTACCCTCAATTTGATAACGCTTTTCGCCTTGGTTTTGGCGATTGGAATTGTGGTGGATGATGCGATTGTGGTCGTTGAAGCCGTTCACGCCAAGATGGAGCAAAAAAATCTGAGTGCCAAACGCGCCACCGAAGAAGCGATTGGCGAAATCAGCGGGGCGATTATCGCCATCACGCTCGTCATGGCGGCGGTGTTTATTCCCGTGGCGTTCATGCAAGGTCCCGTCGGCATTTTCTATCGCCAATTTTCGGTGACAATGGCGACTTCGATTATCTTGTCGGGTGTTCTCGCTTTGACATTGACGCCCGCTTTATGCGCGCTATTGCTCAAAAACACGCACGGCGTTGTGAAGAAAAAGACGTTGATGTCGCGCTTTTTGGCGGCTTTTAATCGCAGTTTTGAAAAATTATTGGGTCGATATATCAGCATTTTGAAGGTGATAGTTGACAGGCGCGTCGTGACGTTTTTGGTCTTGTTGGCTTTCTGCGCGGGTACTTATTTTGTTAGCAATGCCGTTCCGTCGGGCTTTATTCCCAACGAAGACCAAGGTGTGTTTTACGCCATTGTTTTGACGCCGCCAGGTTCTACTTTGGAACGAACCGATGATATTTGCGGGCAGTTGCAAAGAATCGCTCAAACAATAGAAGGTATTTCATCGGTTTCCTCAATGGCGGGTTACGAAATTTTGTCGGAAGGTACGGGTGCCAATGCGGGAACGTGTCTTATCAACCTCAAATCTTGGGACGAACGCGCCCATTCCATGTCCGAAATTATGAAAGAGTTGGAGGAGAAAACCAAGGACATCAAAGGCGCGACGATTGAGTTTTTCCCGCCACCAGCCGTTCCCGGCTACGGTGCGGCGGGTGGTTTTGAGTTGCGGGTTTTGGATAAAGTTGGCACGGGCGATTACAAAAAAATGGAAACGGTCACTAAAGATTTCGTTGCCGAATTGAGTAAAAGACCCGAATTAGCGTCCGTTTTTACGTTTTACAGCGCGAGTTTCCCGCAATTTATGCTAAATATTGACAACGACAAAGCCGAACAAAAAGGCATCACAATTGACAATGCGATGACTACGCTCTCCACACTCGTCGGTAGTAATTACGAAACGAGTTTCATCAAATATGACCGACAGTACAAAGTGATGGTGCAAGCATATCCCTCATACCGCGCTTCGCCCGAGGATATTTTAAAACTGTATTGCAAAAATGATAAGGGCGAAATGGTGCCGTATTCTGCCTTTATGACGATGGACAAAGTGTATGGTTTGTCGGAAATTACGCGCCACAATATGAACAATGCTTCGGAAGTTAGTGGTGACGCTGCTCCGGGTTTTAGTAGCGGTGAGGCAATTGCCGCCATTAACGAAGTGGCAAAAAACAAATTACCACGTGGTTGGGGCATAGATTGGGCGGGTATTTCCAAAGACCAAGTGGGTCAGGGCAATCAAGCGTTGTACATCTTCTTGATTGTTTTGGCGTTTGTATATTTGGTTTTGGCGGCGCAATATGAGAGTTTTATTTTGCCATTTCCCATCCTTTTGTCTTTACCGACGGGTATTTTCGGGGCGTTTTTCTTCCTCAAAATGTTGGGTTTAGAGAACAACATCTACGCTCAAATATCCATGGTCATGTTGATTGGTATTTTGGGTAAAAATGCAGTATTGATTGTAGAGTTTGCCGTTCAGCGACACGCCTCGGGTGCGACGGTTTTGCAAGCGGCGATTGAGGGTGCGGCGGCGCGTTTGCGTCCGATTTTGATGACGTCTTTTGCTTTTATTGCGGGTTTGATTCCGTTGGTGATTGCCACGGGTCCGGGTCAAATTGGCAACCGAACGATTGGGTCAGCGACGGCGGGCGGTATGTTGTTCGGGACGATATTCGGCGTTTTCATCATCCCGGGTTTGTATTACATCTTTGGAAAAATCTCCGAAAAGCAACCAACGGTTGATGATGCCGAAGAAAATCCGTTGACGGAAGGCATTGTCGGCAATCATACGCATTAAAAAGGGGTTTTATACTGAGGGGTCCTCTTTTTTTATTGAAATAGGATTAGGACGATGTTATAGATTTAATAGGATTCAAAACGCCCACTTTACGGCGTCTGCAATCCTATTAAATCCGTTTAATCAATCTAATCCTATTTCAACAAAAAAAACGCTTTTATACTGAGGGGTCCCCTTTTTCACAAAAAAGAATTACAAAATGAAATTAATTAAAAGATATAAATACTTAGCTGCCATCGGTTTATGCATTGTTTATGCAAGTTGCAAACTGCCCGTTCCGATTCAAGTGCCGACGCTAAAATCGGCACCTGCGGCGTACAATACTTCGACCGACACGACGAATTCGGCGGATATGAAGTGGCAGGAATTTTTCAATGACCCCAATCTCATTGCCCTCATCGACACGGCGATTAACAACAATCCCGAAATGTTGATGATTTTGCAAGACATTGAAATGGCGAAAAACAAAATCCAAATGCGGCACGGGGCATTGTTGCCGATGGTCTCCGTCGGTGGCGGATTGGGCATTGAAAAAGTAGGACTTTACACCTCGCAAGGAGCGGGCGATGCCTCCGCCGACATCACGGAAGGGCATAAAGTGCCTGAGCATTTACCCGATTTTTCGGGAGGCATTAGAGCGAGTTGGGAGATTGACATTTGGGGCAAACTCAAAAATGCAAAAAGCGCGGCGATGGCAAAATATCTCGCAAGTTTTGAAGGTCGGAACTTTGTTCGCACCAATTTGATTGCCGAAATCGCCAATTCTTACTACGAATTGCTGTCTTTGGACAACCAAATCGACATCATTCGGGCGAGTATCGAATTGCAAAAAGTGCAATTGGAAATCGTCAAAATTCAGAAACAAGCCGCCGTCGTTACGGAGTTAGCCGTCAAGCAATTTGAAGCGCAATTGCTCAATTCGCAGAGCATGGAATACGAGATTTTGCAAAGCATCACGGAAACGGAGAACAAAATCAACTACTTGATGGGCAGGTTTTCGCAGCCGATTGTGCGCGACAAAGCGACTTTCAACACGCAATTGCCGAATCGAATCAAGGAAGGTATTCCGTCTCAATTGCTGCGAAATCGCCCCGATATTCGCCAAGCGGAACTGGAACTCGTGGCGTCGAAATTTGAGTTAAAAGCGGCTCAATTGGAATTTTATCCGTCGCTTGCCGTGTCGGGCAGAATGGGTTTGCAAGCCTTTCGACCCGATTATTGGTTGCGTTTGCCCGAATCGTTGCTCTACACTTTGGCGAGTGATATGGCGGGACCCATCATCAATAAAAACGCAATTACGGCGGAGTTTAAAACGGCAAACGCCATGCAAATTCAAACGATGTACGCGTATCAAAAACGCTTGTTGAACGCCTTCGTAGAAGTGAACAATGAACTATCACACATCAATAATTTGGAAAAACGGTACAGTTTCAAGTCTAAAGAAGCCGATGTTCAGACGCTGTCAATCAGCATCGCCAACGATTTGTTCAAATCCGCAAGAGCCAATTATTTGGAAGTTTTGACCACACAACGCGAGGCTTTGGAAACGAAATTGGAATTGGTAGAAATCAAAAAACGCCAATTTAATACGGTTATCAACGTGTATCGGGCGTTAGGTGGCGGTTGGAAATAGAAATGTACAGGCTACTTTAGTTGCCTAATCTGAAACGACAAAGGTCGGCGAGGTTTTGAACCTCGCCGACCTTCGTTTTTAGCCAAAACGGCTTTTATACTGAGGGGTGTTAAATCTTATTAAGTCGTACTCAGTTGTTGTCTCGTAAAGTCGTGCTAAGTTTGATAAAAATATTTATTATGGCTACACCAC
>JAYUKJ010000850.1:0-7968 GCA_043764555.1 Saprospiraceae bacterium | reverse complement strand
CTTCAAACTTCAAACTTCAAACTTCAAACTTCAAACTTCAAACTTCAAACTTCAAACTTCAAACTTCAAACTTCAAACTTCAAACTTCAAACTCCTTCCTACGTTGCTTATTTCTCGGATGAAACATCATAATTGTTTCTCTCAAATAGGCGGTATCTAAATGTGTATAAAGCTCGGTTGTTGTGATGCTTTCATGCCCGAGAAGGTCTTGAACAACTTTCAAATCGGCACCGCCTTCAATCAAATGCGTCGCAAAAGTGTGCCGAAAAGTGTGGGGACTAACGTTTTTTTCAATGTCCGCTTTTTCGCATAAGTCCTTGATAATCAAGAATATCCACGCGCGGGTCAAACATTTTCCTCTAAAATTCAGAAACACATAGTCTTCATAATCTTTATGCACTTTCATCCGTCGGCGCTCATTTTCAATGTAATATTGAACGTGTTTTATGGCTTCATCGCCAATCGGGACGAGGCGTTCTTTATCGCCTTTGCCAATGACGGTGATGTAGCCTTCGGGAAAATACAGTTTCGATTTTCTCAAATTAATTAGTTCCGTTACGCGTAAACCACACGCATACAGCACTTCAAGCATTGCACGGTCGCGATGTCCGCTTTTTGACGTTAAATCAATGACGGCAAAAATGCGGTCAACTTCTTCGACCGTCAATACATCAGGAATTTTGTAACCAATTTTTGGTGCTTCAATCAAGTCTGTGGGAGCAATTTCTATGGCGTCTTCGAGCAATAGAAACCGGTAAAAGGTCTTCAAACCCGACAAAGTACGTGCTTGGGAAGTGGCTTCGAGACCCATTTTTTCGAGGTATTGCATGAGGTCGGCAATGACTTCGGGCGTCACTTCGGTGGGCTGATAATCCAACTTTTTGAGTTCCAAAAACTGTTGCAATTTCGCCACGTCGCGCAGATAAGCGTCGAGCGAATTAGCTGACATCGAGCGTTCCAGCATCAAATGTGCGCGAAATCCATTGAGAGCGAGGTTCCATTTCATGGAGCGAAGGTAAGACGTTTATGGGTGTCGAAGGTTTTAGATTCGATAGCTTTTGAAAAATTGTTGAATTTCAAGTCAAAAACACGCTTAATCCCTCAAAATCTCTAACAATTCGGCCAGCATCATAGCGGTTGCGCCCCAAACGTGTTTGCCATCCACGTCAAAATACGGAACGTTTTTCAAATCATATTCAGCACTAATACGAATGTCTTTTACTTTCCAATTGGCTTCATTTTTCAAAACCGAAATTGGCGTTTCAATAACCGTTTCAACTTCCCTTTTTTGCCGTTTATACTGAGGGGGGCCTTTCGTCCACGCCAAAAATGGTTGAACATGAAAATTACTAACGGGAATATACACATCCGTCATGGCGCCAATAAGTTGAATAGCGGATGGTTCCACGCCGATTTCTTCATGCGTTTCACGCAAAGCGGTGGCTTCCAAATCCACATCTGCTGCTTCGACAGAACCGCCCGGGAAGCTGATTTGTCGGCTGTGCGGGTCATTGTCGTTGCCCGTCCGTTCGGTCAAAACGACGTGCCATTCTCCTTTTTTTGGCACCAAAAGCATCAAAACGGCGGCTTTTCGCGCAGTCGGCGGTGCGTCGAAAATGGTGCGTTTCAGAATTGCCGCCATTTTTAATTGATAATCGCGGCCAGGCAAGCCGCGTTTGTAGCGCTTGGTTAGGCGTTCTATAAAAGTGTCTTGCATTTTTTTTATTGGATCAAATGAAAATAAATTGAGCATTTTCCACCTTTTAAAGAAGAAAAAAAACCTAAGATTTCACGGTCTGAATACATTTACACTGAGGGGGTCTTAAAAATAATTTTGCAAATCGTTTTTGTTAGAAAATTAAAACTTAATTTTGCTCTATGATTATATTCATTTATTAAAAAAAATACGCGTTATGGGGACAATAGTAAGTAGTGGTTCAAATTGGGTTTTAACGATTCCCAAAATGTTGATTTCTGAAAAAGAAATTCAAAAAATTTTGGATTTGATGAAATTTTACGAGTTGGTAAAAGACAGCGAGATGACCGAGCAAAAAGCGTTTGAACTCTCGGAAGACATCAAAGAACAATGGTGGGCGGATAATAAAAACCGAATTATGGACAAAATTGCCACCGCATGAAAGTGGTTGTAGATACAAACATTATATTTTTGGCGCTTCTAAAGGAAGACAACCGATATGCACGTGCTTTGATTAAGAACGAAGATGCCCATGACTTTTATGCCGTTTACTTTACAATTGTTGAATTATTTAAACATAAAGAGCGTATTAAACAATTCAGTAAACTCTCCGAAGAAGACATTTTAGAAGCACTTTATGAATTGCTCAAACACATTCACATAATCAATGACAACTTTATTTCTGTACCATCTTGGAAAAAAGCCATGCAACTTGCCCACGATGTAGATGTAAAAGATGTCCCCAATGTCGCCTTGATAATTGAATTAGCCGCTTACTTGTGGACCAATGACAATGTCTTGAAGAAAGGACTTCACGCCAAAGGCTTTCATGATTTCATCGACTTGTAAGCATTTAATCCCTCAGTATGAAAACCATTTTGCCTAAAACGTGTAAAAATGGACTTTATACTGAGGGGGCTAAATATTTCAAATCTGGAATCTGAAATCTATGATTTGAAGTTTAAAATTAATTTAAAGCGGAATATTTCCATGCTTTTTCTTAGGCAAATGCGCTACTTTATTTTCCAACATGGCGAATGATTTAATCAATTTTCGGCGTGTTTCACGTGGTTCAATCACTTCATCAATAAAACCACGGCTTGCGGCACGGTACGGATTGGCGAATTTTTCGGCGTATTCGCGCTCTTTTTCCAAGAGTTTCTCCGCAGGATTGTCGGCTTCCGAAATTTCTTTTTTGAAGATAATTTCCGACGCCCCTTTAGCGCCCATAACCGCAATTTCGGCACCCGGCCAAGCGTAATTCATGTCGGCGCCAATATGTTTAGAATTCATCACATCATACGCGCCGCCGTAAGCCTTGCGCGTGATAACCGTAATGCGCGGCACGGTCGCTTCGCTGAATGCATATAATAATTTTGCACCATTCGTGATGATGCCGTGCCACTCTTGGTCGGTACCGGGTAAGAACCCGGGAACATCCACCAAAACGAGCAACGGAATGTTGAAAGAATCGCAAAAACGAACGAAACGCGCGCCTTTTTTCGACGATTCCACGTCCAAAACGCCCGCAAGTGCCGCGGGTTGATTGGCCACAATGCCAATCGGTTTACCCGCCAAACGCGCAAAACCGACGACAATATTCTCGGCATAATGCTCATGAATCTCAAAAAACGAGTCGGAATCGGTGATGCCCGCAATCACTTCGCGCATATCATACGGCTGATTCGGGTTTTCGGGAATGATATTGAGCAACGCGTCGCGGTATTCGTCGCCCAAAACGTAGGGATACTGAGGGGGCTTTTCTTCGCAGTTTTGCGGCATATAAGAGAGCAATTGTTTGATTTTTTCCAAACAATCCAAGTCGTTTGCGGCGGTCAAATGCGTCACACCCGACTTCGTGGCGTGGGTCATTGCCCCACCGAGTTGCTCGCTTGTCACGGTTTCATTCGTCACGGTTTTTACGACATTTGGACCCGTTACGAACATATAAGACGTGCTTTCGACCATAATAATAAAATCGGTCATAGCGGGAGAATAAACAGCACCGCCCGCGCAAGGTCCCATGATTGCCGAAATCTGCGGCACGACGCCCGATGCTAACACGTTTTTATAAAAGATATCGGCGTAACCGCCCAACGAATTGACACCTTCTTGAATCCGCGCGCCGCCTGAATCGTTGAGGCCGACGCACGGCGCGCCGTTTTTCATGGCTAAATCCATGATTTTAACGATTTTTTCGGCGTGGGTTTCCGACAAGGAGCCGCCGAAAACGGTAAAATCCTGCGAAAAAACATATACCAAACGCCCATTAACGGTACCGTAACCCGTAACAACACCATCGCCGAGGTATTGCTCATTTTCGAGACCAAAATCCACGCTTCGATGCGTAACGAGCGCGCCGATTTCCTCAAAACTGTCGGGGTCGAGAAAAAAATGAAGGCGCTCACGGGCCGATAATTTGCCTTTTTTATGTTGGGCATCAATGCGTTTGGCGCCGCCGCCGAGTTTTGCTGCCTCTTTTTTAGTGTGCAGCGTTGCGAGTTTCTTTTCCATAATCGAGTCGGAATTATTTGGTTATCAACTATTTAGGCTGAAATAGCGGTATTAGAATTTAAGGAACAAATATAGAAAACTATATTTGTTTTAAAGACATTTTCCATTTTTAAAATTTCTCTAAAATGAAAAAGAGGACCCCTCAGTATTTTGACTAAAAAAACGCCCCAAAATAGTTCCTCTATTTGTTTTGCCGAAAAATAAATCGCATTATTGTGCGTGTTTTTCACCGAAATAATTTAACGACGCTTACATATTTCAAATAGAAATAATAGACTAAAACAAAACTTATGACATCTAAATCTGTCCTTTTATCCTTTTTTACGCTCCTTTTTTTTGCAAATTTGACCGCGCAAAAATTGCAATCTCCCGAAGAATTTATGCCGCACAAATACGGTGAACAATTCACGCCGCATTACTTGTTGGTGGATTATTACCGTCATGTTGCGGCAAACTCTGAGCTTGTTCAGGTCAATGAGTACGGCAAAACGGGACAAACGCGCCCGCTGATTTATGCCGTAGTGTCGTCCAAAGAAAATTTGGCGAATTTGGAAAACATTCGCCTCAACAATCTCCGTCGGGCGGGTCTCGGCGACGGAAAACCCGCCGACTCTAACAATCAAGTGACGGTCGTTTGGTTGTCGATGAACGTGCATGGCAACGAACCCGCGAGCAGCGAAAGCGCGCCGTCGATTCTCTACAATCTCGCGCGCACCGACCGAGCTGATACAAAAGAATGGTTGAAAAACACCGTCGTTATTATCGACCCGTGCGTGAATCCCGATGGTTATCAACGCTATACGCATTGGTACATAAATGCAAGTGACAAAGTACCTAACTCGGCCGCCGACGCTCGGGAACACCGCGAGCCGTGGCCAGGCGGTCGCGTAAACCATTATTTGTTCGATTTGAACCGCGATTGGGCGTGGGCAACGCAGATTGAAACCCAGCAGCGTTTGAAAATTTATAAAGAATGGATGCCGCAAGTCGTCCCCGATTTTCACGAAATGGGGTACAATGAACCCTACTATTTTGCGCCCGCCGCACAACCTTATCATAAGTTTATTACGCCTTTTCAGCGCGATTTTCAAATAGAAATTGGTAAAAATCACGCTAAATACTTCGATAAAGAAGGTTGGTTGTACTTTACGAAAGAAATTTTTGACCTACTTTATCCAAGTTATGGGGACACTTATCCGACTTACAACGGCGCCGTCGGCATGACGTATGAACAAGGCGGCATCGGCGCGGGACGGTCGATTTTAATGACAAATGGTAATTACTTAACGCTCAAAGACCGCATTGCCCACCATTTAACGACGGGACTTTCGACGATTGAAATATCTTCAAAAAATGCCACACGATTGGTGACCAATTTTGAAGATTTTTACAAAAAAGCGGCGTCAAATCCGCCTGGCGCCTTCAAAACCTACATCGTCAAAGGGACGAATCCAAAGGCGAAAGTCAAGGCTTTTTGTGAATTATTGGACCGCCACAAGATTCAATACGGTCGCATTAAAAGCGGCAACGCCAAAACGACGGCTTACAACTACACGACGGGGAAAGAGAATGACCCCCTCAGTATTTCAGCGGAAGATGTCGTTATTTCGGCACATCAGCCGTTGGCAATTTTGACGCAAATCCTCCTCGACCCCGAGCCAGAACTCGTAGATTCGGCGACTTATGACATCACGGCGTGGTCGTTGCCACACGCTTTTGGCTTGGAAACGTATGCTTCAAAAGAGCGCTTGGAAGTGGCGCCTGAAATATTAGCTAAAACGTTTGCTTTGAAGCCAAAACCTGAAAACAAACCTTACGCCTACATTGCTACATGGAATGGACTGAATAATGCGCGTTTTGCGGCGAGTCTGTTGCAAAAAGGTGTGAAAATTCGCGCGGCGAGCCAACCTTTTGACATCGAAGGAAAGCAATACGCGCGCGGCACGATGCTCATTACGCGCGGCGATAACCCCTCAGTAGCCGACCGTTTTGACCGTGAAATTACGGCGGCGGCGTTGCTCAATGAGCAGGAAATGACGACCGTTTCGACGGGTTTTTCTGACAAAGGCGCCGATTTAGGCTCTGGCCGTTTCGATTTGATGACAAAACCAAGCGTGGCGCTGATTTACGACGACGACGTGGACAACAACAGCTACGGACAGATGTGGTGCTTCTTTGAACAGGATTTGAACATTGCGATTACGCAAATAAAATTGACCGATTTGGCGCGTTTGAAACTCTCGACTTACAACGTTATTTGCATGACCGACGGTGGCTATTCCAACCTCGATTCGGGCAAATTGGAGCGTCTGAAACAGTGGTGTACTGAGGGGGGACGTTTGATTTTGATTGGCGAAGCCTTGGCGGCTTTTGAAGATAAAAAAGGGTTTGAACTCACTAAATATGCCGTGAAAAAAGACCGCGAAAGCGCCGAAGACGGAGAAACATCGTCGAGTCTAAAACGCCGTTTTATGCATTTCGACGACTACGAGCGCGATGCGATTAGCGACGGGACGCCCGGTGCGATTTACAAAGTGACGCTCGACAATACGCACCCTTTGGCTTACGGCATGAATGATTATTATTTTACGTTGAAAACGAGCGGTGTGGCGTATCAACCCCTCAAAGGTGCGTGGAATGTGGGCGTTATAGATGATAAATTTACACCATTGGGTTTTGTTGGCAACCGTTTGAAGCAACAATTGAAGTCAACGGCGGTCTTTGCGGTGCAAGGCATTCGGCGAGGTTCGGTGGTTTATATGGTGGACAATCCGTTGTATAGAAATTTTTGGCATCAAGGAAAAATCTTATTTTCAAATGCCGTTTTGATGCCCATTCGATAGACAATGTTTCATAAGAAGGACGTAAGAAAAAGAGGATTTTTAATTTTTTAGGACCCCTCAGTATATTGAGCATTTTTAAGCATTTTTAAGCATTTTTAAGCAAAATAAAACCCGCGTAGCCTTTCGACTGCGCGGGTTTTTTATTTTTGACAACCAATGATTGGGTTAGTTGACTTTCACAAATTTAAGCGTTTTGGCTTGATTGCCAATGGTTTGTACTTGAAGCAAATATTCGCCACTTGCCAATTGATTCACGTCCATATTCACGGTTTCTTTCTGAATATTCATGAATTCTCTTTCTTGAATCAATTGCCCTTTCAAATCGAAAACGCGGAACAAAACCGCTTGCTCCGATTTAGGGAAATCCACGTCAACGCTCAAGTTTTGGCCAACTGGATTGGGGAAAATAGCGACTTTGTAAGTGGCAGGCAAGTCGTCTTTCGTATCAATTCTGATGGGCCAGGCCCAAAGTTCTACGCGCGGCAAGTACAGCATATCGCCCAAAGGCTCCGTACTCCAAACTGAATTGGGATCACTCGCATCTTCATCCAAAATTCCCGAGTAGCGTGGTTTGCCCACTTTTTCTTGCGCGTATCTCATAGGTGCATAGCTGAACCGCGGACGGTCGTCAAAAATACCCGCCCATGATTCACCCGTGCGCGTAGGGTTCATTTCAAGCATGGCCAAATAGGCTTGATTGTTCTTCAAATAAATGGGTTTACCGCTCGTACCAGCAAAATTTTCCAAGCGAATATCTACGAAATCTATGGTCGTCGAAGCCGCGGGAACGGTGCCTTCTCCATATCCAATAAGGTTTCGCTCATTCGCTTCAACGTCACCGTTGCTGTTCAAATCGTTCCATTCGTAGAGACCAGCTCCATAAGTCCGTGCTGTTTCAGTCTCTGTATCCACGGC
>JAYUKJ010000849.1:0-7982 GCA_043764555.1 Saprospiraceae bacterium | reverse complement strand
TGACCCTTGAAGATGCCATTCGCCGTATGACTTCGTTGCCCGCCCAACGTTTTCGAATTGATGACAGAGGTTTGTTGCGCGTCGGTTATGCCGCCGATATTCTTATTTTTGATGAAAAAACGGTGGCTGATAAAGCGACTTACGAACGTCCACACGCCTATTCCGTTGGTTTTCAATGGGTTATCGTCAATGGAAAATTGACAGTTGACAATGGGAAACACAACGAAACAAAGGCGGGGCAGATTATTTATGGCAAAGGGTTTGAAAAGTAGTCGGCAACTTATGAATTTGTAATGTTAAATCTACCATTCCATCTTGACAATTAAACGGCGTCATGTAACTGTATTTGCGAATTCATTCGCAAATACAATTAACGGGGCGTAAAATTCTAAATGGTAGGTTTATTTCTACAAACTCATAAGTTGCCGACTGCGCTTGACTAACCCATTACAAAACTAAAATTTTTACAACATGAAATACCTTATTCCTATTCTATTTTTTCTATTTTCAATGCCCATAACAGGCAAAGCCCAAGAGGATACTGTCAAGAAAATTGAACGCCCTTGCCCTTCGACTTTTGAGATTCAAAAAGGCGACAAAACATTCGCTTTGCGCTATCAAGGCAATCATCCAATTGCGAAACGCAATAAAAAAATCAAGCAATTGATTATCTATATTCATGGCGCAAGACGCAATGGTTTGGACTACTACGAATGGGGTGAAGCGGCGGTTCAAGCTGCCAATAAAGACGCTGAAACCTTGTTCATTTCGCCTCAATTCACGTCGGAAAAAGACTTAAATGACCACAAACACGATGAAAATCATCTCTTTTGGGCAAATAACAGTTGGCGCATTGGCGACGAATCGGTGTCGAGTAAAAAGCGGAAAATGGACGAATCGTTCAGCAGTTTTAGCTTGATAGACTCCATGATTGCGCGCGCTTGCAACCGTAAATTGTTTCCAAAATTGAAGAAAATTACCATTATTGGTCATTCTGCAGGTGGACAATTTGTGTCGCGTTACGCAGGAATGACACCGATGCCCAATATACTGAGGGGGTATAAATTTCGATTTATCGTTATGAATCCATCAACGTATATGTACTTAGACGACCGCCGACCTGTAAAAACACCTACGAATTTGACGTTTTCAAGACCCGATACAACAGGTTGCAGCAGTTTCAACGACTATCCAAGAGGTTTTGAGAACTTGAATCCGTACGCGACAAAAGTGGGTATCGAAACCATAAAACAGCAATTTCTAAAGCGAGATATTGCCTTTATTCTCGGCGGCAGCGACGTGGATATGGCTGACCCAAGCATGGATAAAACGTGTAGTGGCAATCTACAAGGGCGTTTTCGCCTTGAACGCGGGCAGTTTTACTACGAATATTTGCAATTGTTTTCAAAAAAAGGGAAAATACACCGCGTAGAAGTTGTACCAAATGTCGCGCACAGTGGCGAAAAAATGATTAACAATGTGATAACTCGAACCTATTTATTTAATTAAAATAATGTGAAAATGAAAAAAATAATAGCCGCTTTCCTTTTTTTAGGACCCCTCAGTATTTGGGCGCAGGACAGAGAAATTCTGAAATCAAACGCCATAAAAAGCCTTGACACGCAATATGATGGCTACAAAAAAATCGCCCATCAAATTTGGGACTTTGCCGAAGTCGGCTATAAAGAAGTGAAAAGCACGGAATTATTGCAAACCACCTTGAAAAATGGCGGTTTCAAAGTAGAATCGGGCGTGGCGGGAATGCCGACGGCTTTTGTCGCAACGTTTGGAGAAGGCAAGCCCGTTATTGGGATTTTAGCCGAATTTGATGCTTTGCCAGGCTTGGCACACGCGGCTGAACCCGTGAAAAAACCACTCGCGGGAAAAATTGCGGGACACGCCTGTGGGCATCACTTATTTGGAACGGCATCGGTGGCGGCAGCGATTGAATTACGCGCCACAATGCTCAAAAACAACATGAAAGGCACGATAAAAGTCTTTGGCACACCCGCCGAAGAGGGTGGTAGTGGCAAGGTTTACATGGCGCGAGAGGGCTTGTTTGAAGGCGTTGATGTGGTTATGCATTGGCATCCCGACCAAGCAAATAGCTCAAATCCAGTGTCGTCTTTGGCGGTTATTTCCGCAAAATTTCGCTTTAAAGGCATTGCTGCCCATTCCGCAGGTGCGCCCGAAAAAGGACGTTCTGCGCTTGATGGCGTCGAAGCTATGGATAATATGGTAAATATGATGCGCGAACACATTCCCCAAGAATCGCGGATTCATTACGTCATTACGGAGGGCGGTAAAGCGCCGAATGTTGTGCCTGATTTCGCGGAAGTGTATTATTATGTGAGAAATCCGCGCCGAGATATTGTAAAAGACCTATTTGAGCGCGTCGTCAAATGTGCCAATGGTGCCGCAATGGGGACCGAAACGACGGTTGATTATGAGGTCGTCGGTGCGGCGTTTGAGTTGTTACCCATCAAAGTTTTGGCGCAAGCCATGCACACCAATTTGTCAAAAGTCGGTGGCGTCACTTATACGCCCGAAGAGATTGCGTTTGGCAAAACATTACAAGAAAGTTTTATTGGAAAAAATCGCCCCGACATTATTGCGGCGACTAAAATTCAGCCTTACAAAGACGACAGCTACCGTCCTGGCGGCGGCTCTACCGATGTCGGAGATGTGAGTTGGGTCGTTCCAACGGTTGGTTTGCGCGTTGCCTGTTGGACGGCGGGAACACCGAGCCACAGTTGGCAAGCCGTCGCTTGTGGTGGTACAGAAATCGGCACAAAAGGGATGCTGGTTGCCGCTAAAACATTGACTCTCATGGGTTTAGACCTATTAATGGATAAAAACTTAATCGAACAAGCAACGGCGGATTGGAAAACAACGCGAGGTGCAGATTTTAAATACGTTCCACTTTTGGGCAACCGAAAACCCGCTTTAGATTATCGAGATAATCCAACGAGTGATTAGAAAAGGACCCCTCAGTATAAGCGCCGTTTTTGAGTCGATTTTGACTCAAAAACGGCGTTTGTACTGAGGGGTCCTTATTTTTTGAAAAAATGTTTCCGCAAACCTTCAACGGCTCGGAAGATGAGATTATACGCCGATTGTTGCTGGACGTTCATCGCCGAGGCGACTTCTTCGTAGGGGAAATTTTGGTTGAAATGGTGGAAAAGGGCTTCGCGTTGCCGCGTCGAAAGAGTCGAAATCGCTTGATTCAGTTGGAGCTACAATCGAAAACCTGCGTATTATGGTTGTATTGATGGTTTGAGATTGTTAGTAAAAATAGTATAAATAGTAAAATATATAAAGCCTTGTAAACTGCGTGTTTACAAGGCTTTTTTTGCTTTATACTGAGGGGTCTCTTTCGAAAATCTTCGAGGACTATTTGTCCAAAGTAATCGTAAAAAATTCCGTTTCATCGCCCGCAACGACTTCCACAATGTAGGAGCCTGCCGCTACTTTCGAGAGGTCGTAGCGCTTGTTGAGGGTCAAAACCACGTAGTTTTTATCTTCAAAAGTCTTTTGACCTTCGTTGTCGTACATTTTAACGATGATATTGGAGTAGTTACCCAACAAAACATTCACGTCGAGTTTTTTACCTTTTTGACTGATTGTCGGGATAAATTTCTCTCTCCGTTCCGACGCGCTCAAAATGATGTTGCGGCTTGTCAATTCAAATGGTTGAACCGTTTTGACGAAATTTTTGGTCACCACCAAGCGGTATTTGCCCGTTTCCAACTGAGAAAGGTTGTATTTTTTTGCAAAACGCGCCGAAGGTTTCACTTTATCCGAAGCGAAATTTGAGCCATTGGCATCTTCCAAGACGATGCTCATGTCGCCGCTGGCGGTGTTATTGAACGAGACAACGACCGTTTTGGCGTCTTCGATGGTCGTGATATTGATGTTCATCCCTTCAATTTTGAGGGTGCGTTCAACGTTTTCAGCCGTAGCTGTGAAAGTAAAGATTGAGCAGGCGATAGCCAAGATGGATGCAGATAACTTTTTCATTATGTAGAAAATTTAAAATTTTTAAGTAATAATAATGTGATGGATTTTGAGCGATAATTAAGTCGTCTTGAGATGTTTTAATCGATTGGAAACGGGCAATAAAGGCTGTTTACTAAAGGATTAAATGAACTTCTTTCGTTGTTAATTATGATGCAAATGTACAGGCGGCACCCGCGCCGTTCCAAATCAACATCGCTGAACCACGCAAACTAACCGATGAAGTGTGGCTTCTTTCGACCGAAGTGTTTTTTCAACTTATGCGCGTTCGACTAAATCGACTTTTTGACCGTCCAAAAGCAGGTTTTTTGTAAAATTGTCGATTTTTGTTCCAAAATTTTAAAAAAATGTATTTAAGTGATTGATTTACAACAAGTTAAAGTTTTAGTAATTAGAGCATACTGCCATTTTTATTTTAAGGCCCCCACAGTATATTTAACAAAAAATGTGTTTTAAAGCCTTTTTCTGTTTGAATAATGTGTAATTTTGTTTTAAAATTCAAACATCAATTTAGGATGGACAATCAATTAACGCCTTTTGAAGGAGAGAAAATTCGTAAAACGGCACATAACGAAGAATGGTTTTTCGTTATTAACGATATTTTGCAAGCCTTGACTGACACAACGAATGTCAAGCAATATTGGCAGAAGATGAATCGCCGAGAACCTGAGCTTTCAAAAGGGGGCGTACAGATTGTACGCCTCCTTTTTGAGACCGACGGCGGTAAACAGCGCATGAATTGCACCAATACTGAGGGGGTATTGCGGCTCGTTCAGTCCGTTCCGTCGCCTAAAGCCGAGCCATTTAAGCAATGGTTGGCGGGATTGGGCGCGCAAGATTTGGCAGAAACTGCCGACCCTGAATTGGGTTTTGAACGCCTTCAAGCGTTGTACAAAGCCAAAGGTTACAGCGATGAATGGATTTTGCGGCGCCTGAAAAGCATCGAAATTAGGAAGGAATTGACCGACGAATGGAAAAATCGGGGTGTGCAAGAAGGGCAGGAGTACGCCGTTTTGACGGCTGAAATTGCCAAAGCGACCTTCGGTTTATCGCCTTCGGAACATGGTAAATTGAAGGGTTTGGAACGCCAAAATCTTCGTGACCACATGACGAATTTGGAGTTGGTTTTCACGATGCTTGGTGAAGAAGCCACGCGCTCAATGGCCGTGAACGACGACGCGCAAGGCTTTTCTGAAAACCACCAAATTGCGCAACGCGGCGGTGGTGTGGCGGGTCGGGCGCGGCAAGATTTTGAAAAAACATCGGGTCAAAAAGTCGTTTCTACGCAGAATTACGTAGAAAAACCCGAAGAATCGCCCATTTTGCCCGAAGCTGATGTAGAAAAATAATTTTAGAGACCCCTCAGTATGTTACATATTTTTACATATTTTTACATATTTTTACGTAAGTTATCAACAAAATTTGACACTTCTCCCACGTCTCATTTTTAGTTTTTTATCGTTTTAAAATCAATCCAATACCTTTTTTATATGCTGTTTAGACGGTTAATCATTGCGTCTTTTTTGCTAAGTTTTTCTTGCAAAAATGAGCCAAAACAAAGCGATAAATTGGCTTTAGCACCCACGCTTACGGTTGTCAAAGACGTGACAATTGTTGTGGACATCCACAAACCGACGACCGATAGCGCAACGCTTAAAAATATGCTGTTTGTTAAAGGCGGTTACACGTTTATTGGCGCCGACTCGAGCGGTTTGCAGCTCGAAAATCCGCGCTTTTGGGTTCATGTTCAGCCCTTTTTTATGGACATTAACCCCGTTACGGTGGGTGATTTTAGACAATTTATTGCGGCAACGCAGTACAAAACGGAGGCCGAAACCTTTGGTAATGCCGCTTTTATAGATGTAACTTCTGATAATGCGTGGATTTTGAAAGATGGATGCACTTGGGAATGGCCGCAAGGCCGGGATTTTCCCGCCGCTGCCGACAATCTGCCCGTCACGCAGGTGTCGTGGAACGATGCCACTGCTTTCGCAAAATGGGCGGGCAAACGTCTGCCGCATGAGCTGGAGTTTGAACACGCGGCGCGCAATGCCCGCAACGACCAAACTTTATATTCAATTGGTAATCAAATAAAAACGCATGACGGAAAATGGCTAATTAATATTTGGCAAGGCGCTTTTCCTTACAAGAACAATGTCGAAGATGGTTACAAATTTACGTCACCCGTTGGCATTTTTGGCAAAACGCCTTTGGGTTTAACGGACATGACGGGCAACGTTTGGCAATGGTGCAGCAACGGAAAATTTGATTATCAATCGGTCGTTAATGCCTTAAAAACAAACGAAAATTGGGCTGAATCGACCGTTGAACGCGCACAACGCGGCGGCTCTTTTCTCTGCGAAGCGACTTGGTGCCACGCGTATCGGGTGTCGGGTCGGTCGTTTACATCGCCCGAAACGGCGCTCATGCACACGGGTTTTAGATGCGTTAAAGATTTTTAGGACCCCTCAGTATTTTGAATTAAAAGTGAAAAATAAAGGCATTAAAAATGTTTTAACGACGGAACGGTGGCTTTAATATTTATTTGCAAATACTTGATTTAAAATTAAATACGCTTTGCATTTTTATTATAATTAAACATAATTACAATTATTGAATTCCAAATTTCAGATTCCAAATTCCAAGTTGGCTTTTTGGAATTTGGAATCTGGAATTTGGAATTCAATAAGAACATAAATGGAATTATTGAAGGTGAAGCGAACGGTGCGGAAGCATTACAATAAAATCTCTTTAACAACCCTTTCTGCCGACTCCATCGCGCCTTCCATGCCCTTATGTTCCACCGCGGTGTGTTCACCTGCGAAGTGGATATTTTCGACGGGTTTTGCCATTATTTGCGCAAAATTACGCACTTGACCCGCCGCGAACTCGCTGTAAGCGCCACTTGAAAAAGGGTTATTTGCCCATGAAAACTGGGTCATTAAGGCTAAATTATCTTTAGTCGAAGGGCGGATTTCAGCAAGTGTTTTCAAGACATTTTCGGCGCGTTCTTTTTCCGATAATCTATCCATTTTCAGTGCATCGTTGCCATTCAACCAAACAATTATCTTATTTATTTCGCCTGAAATAGGGTCATTCGCCGCAAAAACGCGCTCTATTGAGGGATTATCCGACCACATATTGATGGGTAAATTATCGGCTTCCCAAAACTTACTTTTGGGCGAAAATTGCAACTGCGTAACCGCCGTATAAGGCAAAGCATTTATGGCATCTAATTGTATTTTTGGCATTTCTACCTTGATTTTAATCGTTTTTAAAACCGAAAACGGGAGCGTACAAATCACGTGCTTTGCTCTAAAACGTTTGCCATCGGCGCATTTAATCTCCGTTTGCTGCGCTGATTTCCGCTTAATTTCGACGACTTTTTTATTCAAAATGACACCGCTTTTCAAAGTTTTAGCCATTGCTTCGGGCAAACGGGCGCTGCCGTCTTTGATGGAGAACGTTTTTTTGCTGCCGCTATTTGTTCTGTAATGGATTGACCGCATAATTTGCAGCGTCGAAACCTCTTGGATGTCATTGTAATTTGCGGCGGTGTTTATGAGTTTTAAAACATCGTCCGAAACGTTCTTTTTTTGTTTCAAAAACGTCGAAAAAGGTACGTCAAGGTCGTTATACTGAGGGGTCCCCCAATCGGATAAATTTGTGAAATTAGGCATCAAATCTTTCATGAAAGTGCTTTCCAAGAGCGTAGGAATCGTATTTTTCAAGGTCGGTGGCAAAGCATTTTCAGGCGCTGTTGCCCAATTTTTGTTGGTAATTAAGGTGTTGCCAATGGCAATTAATGAGTCGCGCGACGGTGGAATTGCACTTGCCTCAAGCAGCGCTACGCCTACCCTTTTCGCCGTTTCCACGATGCGTTTATAGCCGTCACCAACTTCAACGCCGCCGACGTTTGAGCGACCGTTTTGCGTTTCAACGGTGTGCAATCTCCCGCCAACTCT